>DATIEW010000718.1:0-13073 GCA_035455585.1 Vicinamibacterales bacterium
CGAGGTAGACGAACGGCTTGAACACCGAGCCTGGCTGGCGCCGGGCGCTGGTCGCTCGGTTGAACTGTGACTGGTTGTAGGACCGGCCACCGACAAGGGCCAGCACGTCCCCGGTGCGCGGATCGACGGCGATGAGGGCCACCTGCGGACGCCGGCGGCGCCGCGAGAGCATCCGATCGAGCCGCGCGACACCGGCCCGCACCGCATCCTGCGCGAGGCGCTGCAGGTGAAAGTCGAGCGTCGTGTAGACGTCCACGCTGGAGGCGATGGATCCGTACTCCTCCTGCAGCTGCTGGCTGACCAGGTCGACGAAGTACGGCGCTTCGGCGTCGAGGGCGCGCGCAGCGAGCTGGAGCGGCGCCTTCATCGCCGGCTCCGCTTCCTTCTCACCGATGTAGCCCGCGTCGACCATCGCACGGATCACGACGTTGCGGCGATCGCGCGCGCGGTCCGGATAGTTGAACGGTGACAGCCGCGACGGGGACTGGATGACGCCGGCGATGGTTGCCGCCTCGCCGAGCGACACGTTCGTGATGTCCTTCGCGAAGAACAGCCGGGCCGCCTCGGCGACGCCGTGGATCGCGAACGAACCCCGCTGCCCGAGCGCCACGTCGTTCAGATACAGCTCCAGGATCTGGTCCTTGGTGAGCCGCCGCTCGAGGATTACCGCCATGAACTGCTCGAGCACCTTGCGCCGGATGCTCTTCTCCGGCGTCAGGAACGTGTTCTTCACGATCTGCTGGGTCAGGGTGCTGCCGCCTTCGAGGTACGGCCTGTCGCCTCGCAGGTTCCTGAACATGGCGCCGATGGTCCGGATCGGATCGACGCCCGGGTGGTCGAAGAAGCGGCGGTCCTCGATCGCCAGGACGGCCTGCACGACGCGCTGCGGGATCAGCCCCAGGGGGACGTCGCGGCGTTTTTCCCGGCCCGACGGGATGAGCGCCGTGATCAGGGGGGGATCCAGGACCAGACGATCGATGACGCGCTTGGGGTCGAGCAGTTCGACCCGACCCACGGTGGTGGGCTCCTTCTTCCTGCGCCCCCCGCCGAACACGATCCGCACCGCCCGTCCCCTCCGCTCACCGTCCCGCGGGACGAGAACGATGGTGTCGCGTCCGACCGCGAACTCGCCGGGCTGCGAGGCGCCGGCGCGGTTGGAATAGCCGAGCTCGTTGAGGCGCTCGACCAGCTCCCGCGGGCTGACCGCCTGGCCCGGCCGGAGCTCGAACGGGCGGGCGAAGACCCGCGGGTCGACCCTCTGGAGCTGCCCCTGCATCCGCGCGTCGATCATTCGCGAGAACGTCACGTAGTAATAGCCGAGCGCTGCCGAGAGCACGAGCAGGGGGCCCGCGAGGGCCACCAGGGCGTAAAGCTTCCAATGGCGGGGCAGCCGGCCGACAACGCGCCGACGGTACGCGTTTCGAAAGGTCGATCGAGAAGCGGCCATGGTGTCGGGACCGGGTACTCGTTCCTGCGGTCCCGGAAGACCGCAATCCGATCAGGCTATCGGTCGGACCAGTCCAGGACCTTTAACCCCTCAAGATCCAGCATGGGGAAGCTGAACCGCAATTGTATACTGCCGATCCGAGGGATCCGAACGCCTCAGCGCGATGACTTTCGCTCCGGAATACGTGAGGTTCGTGCTCAGCGGGCATTTCGAGGACGCCAAGGAACGTTTCCTGCCGTCGCTGATGGCGGTCCACTACGCGCACCTCGTCATGCTCGCCGGGCGCGGCATCGTGTCGCGTGAGGAAGCTGCGGCGATTCGCGACGCTCTGTCGAGGATCTCCGTCGCCGACGTGCGGACCGCCCGCTACGACGGCTCCTGCGAGGACCTGTTCTTCTACGTCGAGCGTCTGCTGGCGGAATCGTGTGGCGACGAGACGGCCGGCCGGCTGCATACGGCGCGATCCCGCAACGATATCGACATGACGATGTACCGGATGCAACAGCGTGAGCTGATCCTGGCGCTCACAGACGGCGTGTTGCGCCTGCGGGGCGTCCTCCTCGATCTCTCGGATCGGCACCGCCACACCCTGCTGGCTGTGCTCACGCACACGCAGCCGGCGCAGCCGACCACCCTGGCCCATTACCTGCTGGCGGTAGTCGAGCAGCTCGAGCGCGACACGACCCGCCTCAAGGCGGCGTATGCCGCCACGAATCGTAATCCGCTCGGAGCGTGCGCCGTCACCGGCACCGGGTTTCCAATCGATCGAGGCCGCACGACGGAACTGCTGGGGTTCGAGGAGCCAACCGGCAACACCTACGGCAGCATCGCAACCGTGGACTACCTTCTGGAGAGCGTGTCGGCGGCGGCGGTGCTTCTTGTGGGGCTCGGACGGGTCGTCCAGGATCTGCTGCTGTGGTGCACGAGCGAGTTCGGGTATCTGCGGCTCGCCGACGGCTTCGTGCAGTGCAGCAGCATCATGCCGCAGAAGCGCAACCCGGTCGCGCTCGAGCACGCCCGCGCAATCTGCAGCACGACGCTGGGCCAGGCCGGCGCGATTCACCTCGCCGTCCACAACACGCCGTTCGGCGATATCGTCGATACCGAAGACGATCTGCAGCCACTGGTGTTCAGGATGTTCGATGACGCCGCCCGCGCGGTCAACCTCGTGTCCGCGGCGCTGAGCACGGCGGCCATCGACGGCGAGCGCATGGCGGCGGGCGCGAAACGAGGATGGATCGCGGTGACCGAGCTCGCAGACTCGCTTACACGGGAACACGGCGTGCCGTTCAAGGCCAGCCACCGGGTGGCCGCGCGATTCGTTCAGAGCATCGAGCGCCGTCCCGGCGCGCCGCTCGGCGAGGTCCTTCGAGAGGCGGCGGCGGCGGTCCTGGGCCGGCCGATCGATTACGAGGACGCGGCGGTTGCCGAACTGCTCAGTCCGGAACACTTCGTCGGCGTCCGCACGACGCATGGGGGACCGGCGCCGTCCGAGACCGCCCGGGCGATGGCGGCCTCTCGCGCCTTGCAGGACGTGGACGCCGCATGGCTCGCGGGCGCCACCGGCAGGCTGCGGGACGCGGAGGCGAAGCTCAGAGCCGCGGCCGCCGCATTGTAGGTTCCGCCTTCAGGCAGAGCCTTTGCGCGGCCGGGGGTCTTCCGGCTGGGCCGGCAGCTACGAGGATTGGCTATATCGTCATCACCCAGTGACGGCCCAGGTCGAGTGGCAGCTCCTGCATCAGCCGTTCGACGAGCGCCGGACCGTACTGGTTCAGGAAGTAGATCACTCCGAGCGTCCGCTCCTGCGGATGGCCGAGAGGGAAGATCTGTGCCTGCGTGCGCGTGAACTGGCGTCGAAGCGTCTCGTCGCGGCGCTTGGCAGCCTGGATCATCTTCGAGTGGAGGCCGCGCAGGTCGTGGTCCATCCGTCCGAGCGTGGTCCTGGCCGCGCCTGCAAGGGTCGGGTCCAGTGCCGGCATCGCGTCGATGAGCCGCTCCATGCCGCGATGGATGGTCTCCTGCGTCTCCTTCAGAGCCTGCTCGACCGACGCGGGGAGCTGGGACGCAAGCATCCGGTTGAGCACGGACTCGTCCTGCGGCTGGAGCGCTTCGAGTGGCAGCTCGTAGCGCCTGAGAAACCGTGCCGCCGCCGAGTCGATCAGCGTGGCGCTGGCGCGGGGATACATCAGCGGCATCGGCACGCCGAAGTGTTCGTACGCATCCTTGAGCTGTCCGAGATACGCCAGCTCACTCGGGCCGGCAACGTAGCAGATCGTCGGGAACAGCGCGTCCTGCACGATCGAGCGAAGCAGCACGTTCGGGCTGAATCGTGAGGGCGATCTGGCGGCCTCACCACGGAGTTCCTCGATGGTGCATGTGCGGTCGCCGACCACGAACCGATCGTCTTGACGCCGGATGGGACGGCGCGCGCCGTCGAGGTGGAACAGCGACACGCTGTCGGGATGAGGAATGACCTGGGGCTGGTGCCCGAGAGAGGCGAACGCCTCACCCGCCGCCGCCGCGAGGGAGGCGGTCAACCCTGGCGTTTCGAGCTCGCGCGTGAAGATCTCCGCGACGAACGGCTTGGCCGCCGGATCGGACGACTCGAAGACGATGAGGCCGTACGGCCCGAGGGTCGTTTCCAGCCATCGCGCGAACGCCTCCGCCATGCCCGTGCCGAATGTGTACGCTGCGCGCAGCCCCGCAATCGTCGATTCCGTGAAATCGGTGGGAGGCAGGACTCCCGAAAGCTCCTGGATGCTCTGCTCGATGCGGCTATCGAGCCTCAGCGCCGCTACCGGCAGGTCGCCCGCACCGTCGGGCCTGGGGATGCTGACCGTTCGCGCCTGAAAGCCCGCATCGAGCACCGTACAGCTCGCGACCTCTTCCCAGTCATGATCTTCGGCATCGACCCAGAAGATCGTGACGACCTCCGCCTGGTGATCGCTGGCGGCGCGCCGCGCGAGCTGGATGGCGGTGATCGCCTTGAGGAGCGTGAACAGCGGGCCGCCGAAGACGCCCGCCTGCTGCCCCGTCACGACGGCCACCGTGTCCGGTGACGTCAGCTTAGCAGCGGCCTCGCGCGCGGCCGGAGGAGCAGCCCGGCGCGCCTGCTGGGCGGCGACTGCAGCCGCAATCCCCTCGCGGTCGCGTTGGGCGAGCCGCGTGCGGGCTATCGCGTCGCGCCAGGCCCCTGGAGACCTCGGATTGCCGGCGTAGAGCGACGCAACCTTGTCGAAGTCGAAGGCATAGTCGCCCGCGAGCGGCCGGATCCAGCCGAAGCGCCGGACATCCACCGCCAGACGTGTGGACCCGCCCTCCGTCGATGCCGCGGACGGCCCGGGCGTGGCCGTTGATACCTGATCGGATGCCACCGTTCCGTACTGTCTCAGAGCGTTCGAAACCATGTCAAGCCGATCGCCAGGGCCGCCGTCTTCGGTCTTCTTGGTCCCTGATCTGCCGATCTTCTCCTGATCTCCTGATCTCCTGATCTCCTGTTAGTCAACTCTTGAGCTCCTGATCTCCTGATCTCCTGTTGCTTAACTCTTGAGCTCCTGATCTCCTGTGTTCTCCCCGGAACTGTGCTACATTTTTTCGGATCCCCCTGAGGAGACCCCACGCTGACCAGAGTCGACCTTACCGCCTTCACGCCGCCGCCGGCATTCGGTCCGTTCCGGGTGCTGCACCAGGTAGGCGTCGGCGCGCTCGGACCCGTCTTCAGAACCTACGAGCCGTCGCGAGACCGCCTGGTTGCGGTCAAGGTTTTTCGCCTGGACATCACGCCGGAGCAGGCCCGGACGCTTGCCGACGAGCTGGCGAGCACGGCTGACGCCAGACTCTTCCACCCCTCGGTTGTCGAGCCGCTGGCGGCCGGCATCCAGGGCACGGTCGCATATCGGGCTGACGAATACGTGGCCGCCGAGTCGCTGGATGTCGCGCTGCGGCATATGGCGCCGGCCGCCATCGACAAGGTGCTGCCGATCGTCTCCCAGCTGGCCGGTGCGATCGATTTCGCGCGCGAGGCCGGGGTCGGTCACGGCGCGCTGCACCCGCGGGACGTCTTCCTTACGCCAGACGAGGCGCGCGCAACCGGGTTCGGTGTGGTTGACGCGCTTGAACGCGTTGGACTGCGTGCACCGGTGCGGCGCCCGTACTCGCCGCCCGAGCGAATCGACCGGGAGCCCTGGGGCCTTCCCGCCGATGTGTTTTCGTTGGCCGTGATCGCGTTCGAGCTGCTCACGGGCCGCAAGCCATCGGGTCCCGGTGATCAGAACGGGCTTGTCCCGTCGATTGGGGGACCGGCAGGCCGCGTTCGTGCCGTTTTCGCGCGCGCGATGCACGAAGAGCCCGCCAGACGCTTCCCGACGGCACTTGCTTTCGCCGACGCGCTCTCGGAGGCGGCAGGAGGCGTCGCAGCGATACCGATGGTGGAATGCGAATCCGGGCCGGTTTACGCGCCGGTCGCGCCTGCAGTGGAACCGGCCGCTCAGGTGTCCTCAGGCGAGGATCGTGTGGCAGTCGGGCGGCCGGTCAGGAAAGCTCCCGCCGAGAGAATTCTCTCCAGCGAGCCGGCAGAAGAAAAGAAATCCGCGGGGGTTGAGCCTGCCGCACCCGAGCGTGCGGAAAAGGAATCCGTGCCGTCCACGATGGCAGCAGAGGCACCGGAGCCCGACGACACTCTCGCCGAGGCCGAGGACGAGGCCTACGGGGCGCTGACACGCGAGGATCGCGTGCGGACCGAGAAGGCCCAGCCTGGCCTGGACGGACCGGAGGCGTTCCTCGACGAGGAATCACCCGTGCTGTCCGCTGGCCTTCCCGCCCAGGACGCCGCCGATCTCGTGCTGAACCGCGAGCCACTGGATCAGGAAGCGGCGGTCGATGCTGGAGAACGCCATGAGGAGGCGTCTCCAACACTCCCTCCGCCAATCCTCGCGCCCGTCGCGGCAGATGCCGATCGCGACCTGTTCGAGACCACGCCTTCGCTTCGTTTCGGCCGGGAGACGCCGCTCCACGGATCCGATTTCGGCTCGTTCGTGGATCACCGCCCGCGCCCCGTCATGCTCCCGGTGGCGGTCACGGCGATTCTCTGCCTTCTGCTGGGATTTGCGGCCGGCTATATGGTGCGCGGCCGCTCCGCGGTTCCACTGGACGATGCACGCAGCGAGGCCGCGCCGGGGCAGATCGTGAGCGGGGATCATGTCCCGGCGGCAACCGCCGGTACACCGGTGCCTCGCGGCGCCGGTGATGAAGCAGGATCTTCAACCCCTCCCCAGCTTCCGCCGGATCCGCCAGAAGTGCCCCGGGAGGAGCCTCCGGCGGCACGGGAAACAACGGCCGCCGCCACGCCGCCGGCCGCGCGCACCGGCCGCCTCGAGGTCCGCTCGACGCCGTCACGCGCGGCCGTCACGCTGAACGGCAAGTGGAGCGGCCGGACGCCGCTGGTCCTCGACGACCTCCCCCTGGGCACCTACACCGTACGAGTCGTGGCCGAGGGCTACGTCGTAGCCCGCGAGCGAGTCACCCTGTCGGCCAGCACGGCGTCGCGGATGCTCGAGGTGCGGCTCAGGCAGCAGGCGACGCCGGAGCGGTCCGTGGCGGCGCCGGCGCAGGCCCGGGCGGCTCGCGCCTCCACCGGATCGGTGTACGTCGATTCGCGCCCCCGCGGCGCCCGCGTGTTCGTCGACGGCAAGGGAGTGGGCACGACGCCGATGCAGATCCCGGACGTCGCGACAGGACCGCACGTCGTGCGATTCGAGCTTCCGAACCATGCGATCTGGACGACGAGCGTGACCGTGACGGCCGGTCAGGAAGCGCGCGTCTCGGGGTCGCTGGAACCCATCCGATGAAAGCCATCCTCGCGCTCGAAAACGGCATCTGGTACGAAGGCGAGTCGGCCGGGGCACCCGGCGAGACCGGCGGCGAAGTCGTCTTCAACACCAGCATGACCGGCTACCAGGAAGTGCTGACGGATCCGTCCTACGCGGGCCAGATCGTCACCATGACGGCGCCAGAAATCGGCAACTACGGCGTCGCGGGAGAGGACCGCGAGTCGCGCGCGCCGAAGGTGGCCGGGTTCATCGTCCGCGCCGAGTCGCCGGTGGCCAGCAACTGGCGCGCGGACGGCACGCTGCGCGACTACCTGGTCCGGCACGGCATCGTGGCGATCTCCGACGTCGACACGCGCGCGCTGACGCGCGTGCTGCGATCGGCCGGCGTCATGCGGGGCATCATCGCGACGGGGGACGTCGATCCGCGCAAGCTCGTCGACGCGGCGCAATCGGTCACCCCGATGGAAGGGTCCGATCTGGTCCTCGGCGTGACGAGCGAGGCGCCCTTCGACTGGCAGCCGGAGACGAGCCCGTCGGACGAGTTCGCGCCGCCGCCGCAGCGGCGGGCGAACCGTCAGCATCGGGTGGCCGCCTACGACTACGGCATGAAGTGGAACATCCTGCGCCGCTTCACGATGTACGGATGCGACGTGCGGGTGTTCCCCGCGACGGCGCCCGCCGCCGACCTGCTGGCCATCAACCCTGACGGCGTCTTCTTGAGCAACGGTCCGGGGGATCCGGCCGCGCTCGGCTACGCGATCGAGAACGCGCGCGAGCTGGTGCGCTCGGATGTCCCCATCTTCGGCATCTGCCTCGGGCATCAGATCCTCGCGCTCGCGATGGGAGGCCGCACCTACAAGCTGAAGTTCGGCCATCGTGGAGCGAACCACCCGGTCAAGGCCCTCGAAACGGGCAGGGTGGAGATCACGTCGCAGAACCACGGGTTCGCCGTGGACCCCGGTTCGCTGCCGCCGGAATTGAAAGTGACGCACGAGAACCTCTACGACGGCACCGTGGAGGGGCTGCGACACACCCGCAAGCCGGTGTTCTGCGTTCAGTACCATCCGGAGGCCGCCCCCGGCCCGCACGACGCCGACTACCTGTTCCGCCTGTTCCTCGACGAGATGGAGAAGCGGGCGTGAGCGCCCGCCGCGACCCGGCACGCCATCCTGGAGCGGCGTGAGAGGGGACCACGGCCGCCGTATCAGCTACCCATGCCCAAACGGACCGACATCAAACGCGTGCTCGTGATCGGGTCGGGGCCGATCGTCATCGGCCAGGCCTGCGAGTTCGACTACTCGGGGACGCAGGCGTGCAAGGCGCTCAAGTCCGAGGGCCTCGAGGTCGTGCTGGTCAACAGCAACCCGGCGACGATCATGACGGACCCCGAGATCGCCGATCGGACCTACGTGGAGCCGCTGACGCCCGCGGTGCTCGAGGCGATCATCGAGCGGGAGCGTCCCGACTGCCTCCTGCCGACGGTCGGCGGGCAGACCGCGCTCAATCTCGCGGTCTCGCTCGGCGAGAGCGGGGCGCTGGCGCGCCACGGCGTCGAGCTGATCGGCGCCTCGGTCGAGGCAATCAAGGTTGCTGAAGACCGCCTCCAGTTCCGCGAGGCGATGCGCTCGATAGGCGCGGAGGTGCCCGGCAGCAGCTACGTCAGGTCGCTCGACGAGGCGCTCGGCGCGATCGACGCGATAGGATTCCCGGTGATCATCCGTCCGTCCTTCACGCTCGGCGGCGTCGGCGGCGGCATCGCGTACAACCTCGAAGAGTTCCGCGAGCTGGCGGGGCGCGGCCTCGACATGAGCCCCGTGCACGAGGTGCTGCTCGAGGAATCGGTGATTGGATGGAAGGAGTTCGAGCTCGAGGTCATGCGCGATCGGGCGGACAACTTCGTCGTCATCTGCTCGATCGAGAACGTGGACCCGATGGGCGTGCACACCGGCGACAGCGTGACCGTGGCTCCGGCCTTGACGCTGACCGACCGCGAGTACCAGCGGATGCGCGACCTGGCGCGCCGGATCATCCGACGCGTGGGCGTCGAAACCGGCGGCTCGAACATCCAGTTCGCCATCAACCCCGAGGACGGCCGGATCGTCGTCATCGAGATGAACCCGCGCGTGTCGCGATCGTCGGCGCTGGCCTCCAAGGCCACGGGGTTTCCGATCGCGAAGATCGCCGCCAAGCTGGCGCTCGGCTACCACCTCGACGAGATCCCCAACGACATCACCCGGCTCACCCCAGCGTCGTTCGAGCCGACGATCGACTACGTCGTGGTGAAGGTGCCGCGCTGGGCGTTCGAGAAGTTCCCGCGCGCCGACCGCACCCTCACCACGCAGATGAAGTCGGTGGGCGAGGTGATGGCGATCGGCCGGACGTTCAAGGAAGCCTTCATGAAGGCGATCCGATCGCTGGAGCTGGGGTCCGGCGCGGAGCTGTGCCACCAGCCCCGCAGCCCCGGCGCGGTCCCGGATCCGGAAGAGGAGAGCGCGCTGCAGCGCGAGCTGACCGTGCCGAGCGATCGCCGGCTCTGGGCGGTGTTCCGCGCGCTCGATCGCGGATGGACGATCGACCAGCTCCACCAGCTGACGAAGATCGACCCCTGGTTCCTCGTGCAGTTCGCGCAGATCGTCGAGCTGTGCCAGTCGGCGGAGCTCGTCGGCCTTCGCGGCATCTCCAGGGACATGCTGCGCACGCTGAAACGGGCCGGCGTCGGCGACCACGAACTGGGCGGCCTGCTGGGCGCCGATGAGGAGGCGGTCCGCACGATCCGGCAGGAACACGGCCTGCGGCCGGCCTACAAGCGCATCGACACGTGCGCGGCCGAGTTCGAGTCGTTCACGCCGTACATGTACAGCGCCTACGAGATGGAATGCGAAGCCGACCCGACCCCGCGACAGAAGGTGGTGATTCTCGGCAGCGGCCCGAACAGGATCGGCCAGGGGCTCGAGTTCGACTACTGCTGCTGCCATGCCGCCTTCGCGCTGCGTGAAGAGGGCTTCGAGACCATCATGGTCAACTGCAACCCGGAAACCGTGTCGACGGACTACGACACGGTGGACCGTCTCTATTTCGAGCCGCTGACGTTCGAGGACGTGTCGGCGATCATCGAGCGCGAGCGGGAGGCCGGCGGGGACGTGTCCTGCGTGGTGCAGTACGGCGGACAGACGCCGCTGAAGCTCGCGCTGCCGCTCCAGGAGGCCGGCGTCCGGATCCTCGGCACGTCGCCCGACTCGATCGATCACGCCGAGGACCGCGAGCGCTTCGCGCAGCTGCTGTGGGAGCTCGGCATTCCGCAGGCCCAGAGCGGCACGGCGACGAGCGTCGCCGAGTCGCGCAGCACCGCGGCGGCCATCGGGTTTCCGCTCGTCGTGCGGCCGTCCTACGTCCTGGGCGGCCGCGCCATGGCGATCGTCTACGACATGCCGGCGCTCGAGCGGTACATGACGCAGGCGGTGGCCGCCTCCCCCGGGCATCCCATTCTGATCGACAAGTTCCTGGAGGACGCGGTCGAGCTCGACGTGGACGCGGTCGCCGACGCGACCGGAGCCGTCGTCATCGGCGGGATCATGGAGCACATCGAGGAGGCGGGCATCCATTCGGGCGACAGCTCCTGCGTGGTGCCGCCGTATCTCGTGGCCGACCGCCACGTGGCGCTGATCCGGGACTACACGCAGCGGATCGCGCGCGCCCTGAAGGTGGTCGGGCTGATGAACGCGCAGTTCGCCATCAAGGACGACACGGTGTACGTGCTCGAGGTCAACCCGCGCGCATCGCGGACGGTGCCCTACCTGTCCAAGGCGACCGGCGTGCCGCTCGCCAAGGTAGCCGCGCGATTGATGATCGGCCGTACGCTGGCGCAGCTCGGTCTTACCGAGGACCTCGAAGTTCCCGGCTTCTTCGTCAAGACACCGGTCTTTCCATTCGTACGCTTCCCCGGCGTGGACACCATCCTCGGGCCCGAGATGAAGTCCACCGGCGAGGTGATGGGGGCCGCCGCCACATTCGGCAGCGCGTTCGCGAAGGCGCAGCTTGCCGCCGGCCTCCAGCTGCCCTCCGAGGGCGCGGCGTTCATCTCGGTCAACAACCACGACAAGCCGGCCGTCGTGCAGGTTGCGCGCGACCTGCGCGACCTCGGCTTCCGCCTGGCGGCCACCCGGGGCACCGCGAGCTTCCTCCGCGCCCACGGCCTCGAGGCGGAAATCGTCTTCAAGGTGAACGAAGGCCGCCCGCACGTCGGCGACGAGATCCTGAACCAGCGGATCCAGCTCGTGATCAACACGCCGCTCGGACGCGAGTCGTTCTTCGACGACCGCACGGTGCGGCGGATCGCCATGATGCACGGCGTGCCGTGCATCACGACCCTGACGGGCGCCGCCGCCGCCGTCAACGCGATCCGCGCCATGCACAGCGAAGGCCTCACGGTCCGCGCCCTCCAGGAATACCACGCAGAAATTGCCACCGGCCGCGCGTGACGCGGTTGAGATTTTCGCGATCTTCCTGACATCCGCGCCAGACTGCCGCGGGCCTTCTCCGTGCTGCGCCGCTTGCATAGGCGCACGGCGTGCCCCACCCTGCGTCGCTCGTCGCCGTTCCGCTGATGGCCGGCGCGTGCGCAGGCCTGCAGCTCCACGGCATTTCGCCGGGATGTTTCGCGCTCTGCTCCGCGGGCGCCGCGTTGATGGCGCTCGCCGCGGGCATCGCGGCATGCGCTGACGGAGCCCGCAACGAATGCAGTGTCGCAGTCGTGGTGGGCGCCCTCCTGGCCGGCGCCTCGCTTGGATCGGATGCGGCGCGCCGTGCGTATGCGCCGCCGCTCATCGGATGGTACGAGTCGAACGCGACCGGGCAGGCCGTCACGCTCGAGGGCGTTCTCCGCGAGGACGCTGCCGCGTCTCCTTTCGGTGTCTCGCTGGCCGTTGACGTCCACGGGATTGCACCCGCCACGGGCACGGCCGGAGATCTCGGGGCGACCGCCGGCGGCGTGAGGCTGACGATCGGCGGGACACTTGCCGCCGGCCGTATCGGCGAGTGGCGCGCCGGCCGGATCATCCGTGTGACCGCGTGGCTGCGCCCGCCCGCGGTCTACCGGAACAGAGGCGTAACCGACGACCGGAAGGCCCTTGCCCGGCGGGGGATCGCGCTCGTCGGCTCCGTGAAAAGCGCCGATCTCGTCGAGCTGGTAGGGCGCGGACCGGCGTTGTCGGAGGCCGCGGCGGCGTGCCGCGCGTGGGCGCGCGCCCGGCTGTCGAGCGCCGTCGGCGGGTGGAGCCGGCGTTCCGTTGCGATTTCCGCCGCGATTTTGATCGGCGACAGGACCGGCCTCTCCGCTGAGGACGAGCGGCGGCTCCAGGAAGCCGGTACGTACCACGTCGTCGCCATCTCCGGCGGCAACGTGGCGGTCCTGACCCTCCTTCTCCTCGGTGTGTTGCGGCTGCTGCGCGTGCCGGCCCGCGCGGCCGCCGCCGCGTCGATCCTGCTCCTGGTCTTCTACGGCCGGATCGCCGCGGGAGGAGCATCGGTCGATCGTGCGGTCACGGCAGCCTGTGTGTATCTCGCGGGCCGCACGATCGATCAGAGCGGCCCGGCTCTGAACGTGCTGGCGGTTGCCGCGATGCTCGGCGTCGGGGTCAGGCCGGACTCCGTGTTCGATCCGGGATTCCTGCTGTCGTTCGGCGCCACGCTCGGCATCCTGCTCGGCGTTCCGCGCCACCTGGGCCGGCATGCAGTGCCCCGCGGACAGCCAGCGGCTGCGGCGACCGTGCTGGCCGCCACGATTGCCGCGGAGGTGGCGC
>DATIEW010000719.1:0-11285 GCA_035455585.1 Vicinamibacterales bacterium
AAGCCGACCGCCAACCAGTGCAGCGCCAGCGCGACCACCAGGTTGGACCAGCTGAAGAACCAGAACGATGCCACCGCGACGACATGGAAGATGACCATGAACACCGCCGTGATCCAGTTGACCGTCGTCAGGGAATAGAGCGTCCGAACGTCCGCGCGCAGTGTTGTCAACGTGACCTCGATGAAGGGAGTGCCACGTCACGTTAGCAGGAACCTGCGCGCCGGATTGTAAGACTTCTGTAAGAGCCTGCACGGCCTGCAGCAGGGCTGGCTGCAACGTGCCGGCCAGTGCAGATCCGGGAAACGGCCCCAGAGCGAAAAGACCCGTGTCAACGCCCAATCTCCAACTCCCAACTCCCAAGCACCGGGACTTTGGGAGTTGGGAATTGGAAGTTGGAAGTTGACACCGGTTACCGCCGCCTCAGCCCTGCGTCCGCTCGAACTCGCGCATGAACTCGACCAGGGCGTCGATTCCCCCTTCGGGGAACGCGTTGTAGATGGACGCGCGAAGTCCCCCCACGGAGCGATGCCCCTTCAAACCGTCGAGCCCGGCCGCCGTGGCGTCCTTCACGAAGCGCTTCTCGAGCTCCTCGCTGGGCAGCCGGAACGTGACGTTCATCCGCGAGCGGCTGTCGGGCCGCGCGTGCCCCCGGTAGAAGCCGGTGCGATCGATCTCCGCGTACAGCTTGTCGGCCTTCCGCGCGTTCCGCTGCCCCGCGGCGGCGAGCCCTCCTTCCCTGATGAGCCACCTCAGCACGAGCCGCATGACGTAGATCGCGAACACCGGCGGCGTGTTGTACAGCGACTTGTTCTCCGCGTGCACGCCGTACTGCAGCATCGTCGGCAACGTCGACGGCGTCCGCTTCAGCATGTCGTCGCGGATAACGACCAGCGTCACGCCGGCCGGGGCGAGGTTCTTCTGCGCGCCGGCGTAGATCAGCGCGTACCTCGCCACGTCGAGCGGACCGGCAAAGATATCCGACGAGGCGTCGGCAACGAGCGGCACCGCGCCGACATCCGGCACATAGTGCCACTCGGTGCCGAAGATGGTGTTGTTCGTCGTGATATGGACGTACGCGGCGCCCGGGTCGAGCGTCAACTCGTGCTGGTCCGGAACCCGGACGAAGTTCTCCGCTTCGGTGGATCCGGCGATCTTCACGGCGCCGACGCGCCTGGCTTCCTTCACCGCTTTCTGCGACCACGAGCCGGTCACGACGTAGTCGGCCGAACCCCCGGGCGCCAGCAGGTTCATCGGCACCATGGAGAACTGGAGGCTGGCGCCGCCCTGGAGGAAGAGCACCCGGTAGCTGTCAGGGATGCCGGCGAGCGCTCGCAGGTCGGCCTCGCATCCCTCGATGATCCCGTCGAACGCCCTGGAGCGATGGCTGATCTCGAGAACGGACATGCCTACGCCCGGCAGGGCCACCAGATCCCGCTGTGTCTCTTCGAGCACCTCGAGCGGCAGGACCGCGGGACCGGCGGAGAAGTTGTAGATCCGAGTCATCGTTGTCATGGCCAGTTCCTCACAATGTCACTACCTGAAGATCCAGAACATCCTGGTTGCCCGCCCTGATCCTCTCGCAGAGCGGGGCGGCCGGCGGCCCGTCGAGATTGATGCGGGCCACCGCAGCCTCGGCCCCCTCGAAAACGATGTTCTCCGTTTCCTGAACGTTGAGGTTCGCCTCGCGCAGGTGATCGAATACGTGCGCCAGTACGCCCGGCCGATCCCTGTGCCGAACGACCAGCATGTGCGTCGCGGGCGTCCGCTTCGCGAGGTTCACGACGTTTGGAACCCGGCCGGTCTCCCTGTAGCTGCGGACGATCCGCACGGTTTCCGCCGCGATGGCTTCCTGCGCCTGATCGGTGGAGGCGCCGATGTGATGCGTCCCGTAGACGCCAGGGAGCCCGACGATGTCGTCGGTGAACCGGCCGGTGCCCTCCGCGGGTTCGCTCGCGAAGACGTCGAGACCGACCCGCAGCCGTTTCTCGCGCACGGCCTGAGCGAGCGCGGCATGGTCGACGACCTCTCCCCGCGCCGTGTTGATCACGCAGGCGCCCGGCTTCAACCGTGCGAGCAGCCGCGCGTCCAGGAGATTCCGCGTCTCCGGGCCGAGCGCGAGGTGGACGCTGAGGATGTCCGCGCGGCCGGCGACGTCGGCGGGCGTCGGCAGCAGCTCCACCCGGACCAGGCGCAGGGCGGATTCGACGCCGAGGGCCCTGGCCTCGTGCTCGGTCAACGAACGCTGTTCGCCGGCAAAGCGGCGGCTCCAGATGAGCACGTCGAGCCCGAATCCGGCGGCACGGCGGACCATCTCCTGGCCGATGCTCCCGAGCCCCAGCAGCCCGAGCGTTCTGCCGAAGAGCCCCTGCGCTTTCGAATACTCCTTCTTGTTCCACTGTCCGGCGCGCAGATCCGCGACGTTGTCGGGAATCCGCCGATCGAGGGCGAGGATGAGCCCGAACGCCAGCTCGGCGACGGCAATCGCGTTCTTCCCCGGACAGTTCGATACGTAGATGCCCCGTTTCGACGCCCCTGCCACGTCGATCGTGTTGTAGCCGGCCCCCGCCCGCACGATGAGCGACAGGCGTCCGGCATCGAGCATCGGCGTCGTCACCCTGGTCCCCCGCACGACCAGCACGTCGGCGCCCGACGCACGGATCGCATCTGCCAGCGCCTCGGCCTTCAGGTCCGGCGCGTACTCCACGCTGCACCCCGCTGCCTGCAGGCCGTCGATGCCGCTCTTCTCGAACTTGTCCGCGATCAGTACCTTCATGTCGGCTGTACCGCCCGTGGCGAAGGTCAGATGACGTGGATGAGGAGGCCGTCCCTCAGCTTCGGCTCGAACCAGGTCGACTTGGGCGGCATGATCCCGCCGGCGTCGGCAATCGCCATCAGGTCCATAACCGTCACAGGGTACATGGAGAATGCCACAGCCGCGCGTCGGGAATCCACGGCTTCTTCGAGCGCCGCCGTGCCGCGCGCGCCGCCGACGAAATCAATGCGGCGGTCGGTCCTGATGTCGCCGACGCGGAGCATCTCTTCGAGCACATTTCGCTGTAGCAATGCGACGTCGAGGCCGCTCGCCCGCGAGGCGTCGGCCGGCGCCGCCCCCGAGAGATCGATCGCATGCCAGCGTCCGTCGAGGTACATCGCCACTTCACCCTTCCGCTTCGGCGACGCGGGGGCACCCTCCGTCACCGGGAACCGCGCACCGAGCGCTGCGAGGAGCTGCGCCGGTGACTGCCCCGCGAGGTCCTTCACGGTCCGGTTGTAGGGCAGGATCTGGACCTGGTCGTCCGGGAACGCGACCGCGATGAACGTCCCCGCACCGTCTGCCCCATCGAGCGTTTCGCGCGCCCGCGCGGCGCTGGCTGCCCGATGGTGGCCGTCGGCGATGTAGAGCGCCGGAATCGGCTCGAACGCGGAGACGAGCGCTCTCGTCTCGGCGGGGCCTGCGCGCCAGACGCTGTGGTGGACGCCGTCGTCCGCCGTGAAGTCGAAGAGCGGATCGCCGGCCGCCACCCGGCGCACGATCGCGTCGACCTCGCCCGCCGCGCGATACGTCAGGAATACGATACCCGTCTGCGCACGCAGCTCGACGATGTGCCGTGTGCGATCGTCCTCCTTGTCCCGGCGGGTCCGTTCATGCTTCTTGATCAGATCCCGCTCGTAGTCCTCGATCGAGAAACAGCCGGCGAGGCCCGTCTGTTCGTGGGCGCCCATGCGGAGGCTGTACACGTACAACAGCGGCATGTCCTCCATGACGAGCGGCGCGCGCTCGCGCAGGGCCGCGAAGTTCTCCTTCGCCCGTTCGTACACCTGATCGGAGTATGGGTCCGTCCCCTCGGCGAGGTCGACCTCCGAGCGTGTCACACGGAGAAAGCTGAGCGGATTGCCTGCAGTGAGCCGCCTGGCTTCTTCGGTGCTCACGACGTCATAGGGAACCGACGAGACCGCCGGCGCCTGCGCCGGCACCGGCCGCAAGGCGCGGAACGGATGGATCGAGGCCATCGGGAGATTCTAATGCAGGAGACAGGAGACAGGAGCTGGAGCGCGTGTCAACGCCCAAACTCCAACTCCCAACACCCAAGGCACTCACGTCTGTCTCCTCTGGACACCTTGGGAGTTGGGAATTGGTAGTTGGAGTTGACAGCGCTAGAACAAGAATTTGACCGCCAGCTGCACCTGACGCGGATCGCCGACCCCCGCGCGCAGGAAGCCGGCGAAGTCGAACAGCGCCGGCGTGCTCAGGGGATTGATGTTGTTGGTGTTGTTGAACGTGTTGAACATCTCGATGATCGGGATCACCTGGTAACGTGTTCCAAACCGGAACGGACGGGCGAGCCGCCAGTCGAACGAGAAAAACGCGTTGTCCTTGCGTTCGGAGTTGCGTCCCCGATCGACGCCGTCGAGCGATCTCGGATTCGGCGTGATGGGTTGGGCGGTACGTCCCTGGATCCGGACGTTGAGGTGGAACCCGCCGCGCACGTCGGCGTAGCCGAAGACGTTGACCTTGTGGCGGATGTCGCGATCGGACGGGCCCCAGTCCTCGTCGAGATCGAAGAAATTGAAGCTGCGGTCCGTGAACGGATCGCGCTCGTTCGAGTCGTTGTCCTCGTCCTTGGCGATCACGTAGTTGGCTTCGAGCTGATACCCCTGCGAGAACCGCTTGCGGATCCCGAACGTCACGCCCCGGTAGCGCGATTCACCGAGGCTGTTGGCGACCATGACCTCGTCGAGCTGCGGCCCCCAGATGCGGTCGTAGAGGAACTTGTTGCCGGTGCCCGGCTCTATGTCGCAGCAGCGGGGATTGCCGCGGTTGTAGTCGAGGAACCGGGTGAGGTTGCGCCCCTCCGTCCAGGTGAAGTCCACGTAGCCGGACCAGTCGGGCGCGAGCTCCTGCTCGTAGGCCGCGTTGAACGAGTAGATGCGCGGGTTCTTGTAGTCGCGGTGGAACACGCGCACGCCGCTGAAGAGCGGGAATTCTCCGGGCGCCACAGGCGCCGGCGTGAGCACGCCGGGCCACACCGGCGTCGGCGCGCCGAACGCCACGTGGTTCGCGGTGTTGGAGAAGAGCGTCTGCTGCTGGAGCCCGTTCGTCGTCACCGAGCCGACCTGCGACAGCATGTTCTGGCGCGCGGAGTAGATGCCCGCGCTGCCTCGAAGCACCGACTTGCCGTCACCCTTCACGTCCCACGCTACCCCGGCCCGCGGCTGGAACATGGCCCACTGATCCGGGATCGTGCCATCCGACGGGAACGCCGGATCGTCGAGAAACGCGCCGTATGCGGTCGTGCGCGGGTCCACGGTCTCCGGCATGAGCTGCGCGTCCCACCGCAGGCCGTAGTGCACGGTGATGTTCGAGCGCGGCTGCCACTGGTCCTGCACGAACAGCGCGAACTCTTCGTTGGTGACCTTCGACGCGCCCGCGGCGTCGGTGGCCGGACCCGTCAGGCCGGCGCCCTGCAGGTAGAGCAGCAGCGGGCCCGCCACGGTGGTGTCCGCCGGACAGGGCGCCGGCGACGTCACCCACGTGCCGTCGGAACAGTTCACCGCGGATGGCCCGAACCCGCCCGCAGCAGCCGGCGAGGCATAGCGCAGGAACCCGGTCACGCTGCCGAACAGGTAGCGGCCCGTGAAGAATCCGCGGAACACCTGATCGTTCAGCGTGTGCATCCACTCGCCGCCGACCTTCACCGTGTGGGTGCCCATCACGAGTGAGAGGTTGTTCTTGATCTGTGTCCGCCAGACCAGCTCGTCGATGTTGGGCTGCAGGAAGAAGGGGTTCCCGAAACGGAAGGTCGGGTCGAAACCCATACCGGTGTCCGCCGCCAGGTTCGAGTCCACCGCCCTGCGCGGCCGGCTCTCGCGTGAGTAGGTGAAGTGCGCCTCGTTGAGCATCCGCGACGAGAGCGTCGTGAACCAGTTCAGGTTCGCGACGTTGATCCGCGCCGGATCGCCTTCGATCCCGTTCGCGGAGTTGCCGTAGGTCGCGACATCGAACGTCTCGTTCTCCTTGCGCGAGTGGTTGAAGTTCCACGACGCCGAGACGTTGTTCTTGTCGTTGACGACCACGTCCGTCTTGCCGAGGAACGCGTAGGTCTCGATCGGATGCGGAATCGGCCGCCCGTCGTCAATGCCGACGCTCGTGTCCAGGAAGCTCAGCAGGGCGGTGCGCTGGCAGTCGGCATTCCCGTCGATGAGCGCCTCGTGCTCCTGGATGTTCGGATTCGCGACCGGACACGCGGAGGGACCGAGCTGGCGGCTCAGGTTCGGGCGCAGGAAGTCGCCGTTGATGCCCTCGAGCGCCGCGAAGAAGAAAGCCTTGTCCCTCCGGATGGGTCCGCCGATGGTGCCGCCCCACTGCTCGCGATGGAGCTCCTCGAAGTTGGTGCCATCCGACAGCTCGCTGCTCAGCCCCTCGTTCCGCAGGAAGAAGAAGAGGCTGCCGTCCGGCCGATTCGTGCCCGACTTGGTGATGACGTTGACGACGCCGCCGGCAGTCCGGCCGAACTCGGCCGGCGCGCCCGTGGCGATCACCTGGAATTCCTTGACCGCTTCGAGCGTGATGTCGATCGCCGCGCGCTGCCCGCCCGCCTGCTCGCCGAAGAACCCGTTGTTGTAGTCGCCGCCGTCCAGGCTGATGTTGTTGAAGATGCCCCGTTGCCCGGCAAACGTGATCTCGTCGCCATCGGGCCCCTGCACGATGCTGACGCCCGGCGTCAGGGTGAGGAGATCCTCGAACTTCCGCCCGAGGATGGGCGTCGTCTCGATCGTCAGCTCGTTGAGGGTGCTTGCCGCGGCCGTCCGCGACGACTCCACGACGCCCGACGACGACCTGACCGTGACCGTTTCCGCGACGCTCGAGACCTTCATCACCGCCGGCAGGATCACCGCCTGGCCGACGGTGAGCACCACGGGCTCCTGCACGAGCGTCGCGAAGCCGGCGAGCGTGAAGGTCACGCGGTAGGTCCCGGGCGGCAGCTGCAGGAAGACGAACCGGCCGTCGGCTTCCGTCACCAGCGACCGGACGAGGTTCGTGTCGACGTTGCGCACCTCGACGGTCGCGCCAGGAACGCTGGCGCCGCTCGAATCGGTCACGGTTCCCTGAATCACGCCGGTCGTGATCTGGGTCTGGGCCGACGCAGCGTGGGCGAACAGGGGGAGAAGGAAGGCGAGAACAATGGGGGCGAATCGGATTCGCATCGCAAGCTCCAGTCTGGATCCGAACCAGCTCAGCTGCGAGTTCGGCGGCGCTAAAACGCGTGGAGCTTACACCGTCGCACGTTCAGACTCAAGGTCAGGTCCAAGACGAGCGCACAGCCATACTGCAGGCGAGTCTCTCTGCCGTTCGAGGACGAGGAGGACCGAAACAGATTACTGATCGCCGCGGGCGGTGTCGGGGGATTCGGGAGCCGCGTCGGCAAAGACGGTTGCCGACAGGCGGTTCAGGATCTCCTCGCGGACCAGGTGGAAGTTCTCGAGATGGATGGCGGGAATCGGCTCGCCGGGCGGCTGTCGGGCGTGCTCGCGGCGCGGATCGACGAACAGGCCGTTCTTGCGGAGCCGGTAGTCGAGGTGCGCTCCCGTGGCGGTTCCTGTCGCGCCGACCCGGCCGATGACGTCGCCCTGCTCGACGCGCGCGCCGGCACGGATGCCCTTGCCGAACGACGAGAGATGCAGATAGTAGCTCTCGAGCCCGCGCGCGTGACGGATTCGAACCTGTCTGCCGCCACCGCCCGCCCAGCCCGCCGACACCACCACCCCGCTCGCGACGGCCACGACGGGCGCGCCGTACGGAGCGGCGTAGTCCACGCCGAGGTGCGCGCGGTAGACGCGGTGAACCGGATGGAGGCGCCGCCGGCTGAAGCCCGACGTGACCCGCGGCGTGAACCTCAATGGCGAGGCGAGGAAGAACCGCTTCAGCGACCGGCCGTTCTCGTCGTAAAAGCCCGCCTTCTCGGTCGTCGGGTTGACCCACCGGTAGGCCTGGTGCTCCCGGCCAGCGTTGGTGAAACGCGCCCCGAGAATCTCGCCGTAGCCCGCAAACTCTCCGTCGCGCGTCGACTTCTCGAAGACGACCTCGAAGCCGTCCCCCTGCTGCAGGTCGCTCTCGAAGTCGATCTGCCCGCTGAAGATCCCGGCCAGCGCCATCGCCAGCTGAATCGTCTCCCCGGTCTCGTCGATCGCCGCAACGAGCGAGGGATGGTCCGCATCGATGTGGCCCCGGACGGCCACTACTTCGGTTTCCTTCTCGATGGGCAGGACTTCGGCCTGGAGGATCTCCGGCCTCGAGCTGTCGGGCGTGAAGATGCGGAGGAAGCGGTCGGCGTCGATCTCGTACTCGAACTCGCGCAGCCAGCCGTCGAGCGAGCGAACCAGGCGGTAGGGGCGATCGGCGCGAAGCTGGCGTGGATTGAACACGCCGCGCGCAGACTCGATGACGGCCTGAACCAGTTCGGCGGGAATGTCATGCTGCCTGAGCAGCCCGTCCAGCGTCGCGTGCCGCGGGACGACCGCCTCGATCTTCTCGATCTCGGCGGGGAGCACGACATCCCTTCCGGAGCTCGCGGGCACCGGGGCAGCCTCGCGTGCGCACGAGGCAGCCATCACCGCGACGAGCAGGGGAGCAATCCGTCTAATCTGCAAGGCTGCAGTCTACCATGGCGACACGCTGGGTACTGCCCAGAACTGCACGTCACGCAAAGTCCGTTCCCTTCGTATCCCTTATCCCTTTTCCCTTGTCTACTGCCTCTTGTCCACCGTGATCTGCACCATCTTGCGGAACTTCACGGGCTTGCCCTCGTACGTCGCCGGACGATAGCGCCAGTCCCGCGCGGCCGACAGGAGCTGCGGATCGTAGAGCGGGTGCAGCGACACTCGGAGGTTGAGCGCGATGACACGACCCTGCTCGTCGATGGTCAGCTCGAGAATCCCGCGACCGCGCGTCTGGTTGACGATGGCCGTCGGCACTCGCGGCACCTCCTGCCGCATCATCACAGGCGGCACGACCCCCGCGTCGTCGGCGGTGAAGACGTGGTCGGCTGGCGGCGCCTTCGGCACCTCAGGCGTTGGCGGCTCCGCTCGCACCGGCTCGGGAGGCGGCGCGGCTTCGGCTGCAGCGATCGCAGCCGCGGTGAGATCGAGGAAGCCAGCGGCGAGCAGACGCAGATCGCTCAACCTCCCGCCCATATCCGGATCGTCGACGAGCCGCAGGAGCTCACGGAACTGGCGCTCTGCCTCCGCGTGCTCCTTCCGGTCGAACGCCTCCTTGGCGGCCGCGTAGCGCGCCTGGGCGATGGCCGGAAGCTGCCGCTGCCGCACCTCGGAGAACGCCGCGCGCACGCGCGGTGAGGCTTCGGATTCGCTCGGTTGATAGAACGGATCGGCGGCCACGACCGCGGCGATGGCGGCTTCGGCCTCGACGCCGCGGCCGAGCGCCAGCAGACAGAGCGAGCGGTACTGCTCGACGGATCGCAGCTCGACGGGGTTCGATGGGTTCGCCGGGCGGAGCCCGTTGAGAACGGCCAGCGCCTCGTCGTAGCGCGCCGAGGCGTACAGCTCGCGCGCAGCGGCGAGCCGCGACTCCTGGGCGAACGCTGGCGCCGTCACGCTTCCGGCCAGCATTATCAGGGCGATGGTCCGTGTCTTCATGTCGAGCACCTTCGACGGGCGGGCAGTGACCCCCACTTACCTCATGTTGATGCTGACCCGCACCGGCTCGGCGAGCGTCACCGAGATCGCGTGACGCTTCTCCCCGAACTGCGGGTGCCGGAAGATCACCTCGTGCGGGCCTATCGGGACCGAGAGGTTTCCGATGGGTGTCTCTCCCACGCGCTGCCCGTCAATCCACACCTCGGCCCAGGGTATCGCGTTCAGGTTCACCATGCCGTTTGGAAGCTCCACGGCGATGCTGGTCACCTTGCCCGGCTCGACCTGAAGCCCGCGCGTCGCCCTGTAGCCGAGCGCCTCGTTCACGAGCTCGACGTCGTGCCGTCCCGCGGCCATCATGATCCGCTCCGTATCGGATGTCCCGACCACGCGATTGCCCTCGAGGATCTGCAGCGTGACCGGCGCCTTCACGCTGATCCACCCCGAGACCGGCCCCGGGGCTTGCTGCGGGGGTCCCGCAACCGGCGCCACGAGCGAGGCGGTCGCCCCCGCGTGTACGGCGACGACTTGCCTGACCGGCCCGGCGGACGTCTGCAGAATCACCTCGTGGTCGCCGGGAACGAGATCCTCGACGGTCACCGGTGCGGTGCCGCGGTCTACCCCATCGACGATCACGGTCGCCCCCCCGGGCTGCGACTCGACCCTGAGCCGTCCTGTTTCGGGCGAGTTGGAGAACTCGAGGTGATGGGACACCCTTGCCCCGGCCTCGAGCGTGAAGGGAATGACGCGCGGGGTCCCGCGGCCGCGAAGCTCGAGGATGTGGGCCCCAGGGGTCACCGAGAGACGCGCCGGCGTCGGACCCCGGTCCACGCCGTCAACGAACACCTGGACGCCCGAAGGATTCGACTCGACGATGAGCGTGCCCATGTCGGGCAGCGGGTCCGTCGTCGAGAACAGCAGACGCGACGCATACACGCCGCCGCCGAGCACGAGGATCGCGGCGACGAGCAGCACCAAACGCCTCGAACCCATCGCGCGCCGTGGCCGATTCGCGCCAGGTGTCGGCGGCGGCATCTCGAAGGGCGACTCGGATTCGAACAACGGCGGCTTATCGGATCCTGTCGGCGCGAGCGGGGGAAGCTCCCCACGGAGCAGCTCCCTGATATCGTGCGCGGCCGGCCGTGACTCACCGCTCAGCAGCTCTCTGATGTCGTGCGCCGCAGCTATCTGCGCGGGCGGAGCATCCGGTTCGGCGTCAACGGCAGGCGCGGCCGACGGACGCGCGGCGGGGGGTGGCGCCACCGGCTGCGGCGCCGGCCGCTTCGCAGCCGCACTGTCCCGCGCGGGCTCGAGCCGGGGCGCCGGCGGTCGGTCCGGCACCGGACGGAGCGGAGAAACGATCGAAGGGGCAGGGGTCGACGGCCGACGCGTCGCGGCTTGAACCGGCGCATTGCCGACGACCAGCGCGGGCGGGTCAGGCGGACACTCGTCGATCGCAGGTTCGAGGAGCGCCGTGATGTAACGGGAGAGGAACGTCTCGAGGGCCACGGGTGCCGCGACATACATCGAGTCGGCGGCCATCACCTCCTCGAGGGCGGCATGGGCTTCCGGCGCTGCGGCGAAGGCTCGCCGTGTGTCGAGCTGGAGGGCGCGCGCGAGCCAGTCGCGCAACG
>DATIEW010000720.1:0-3551 GCA_035455585.1 Vicinamibacterales bacterium
CCATCGGGTCGACGTTCTCCCACAGCCCCGTCCCCGGGGAGCGGAAGTCGGGTATGCCGGACGGCACCGAGATGCCCGCACCGGTCAGCGCGACGGTGCGGTTGGACGACCGGATCAGCTCCGCCAACAGGTCAACGCTCGTCAACTTCTCCATCGCGCCCCCACAAACCGGCCGTTGCGGCTAAGCAACGGCCGCAATGTTCTCCTCACTTCCCCTGGAAGTGAGCTTTTCTTTTCTGGATGAAGGCGCCGATGCCCTCCTTCGCGTCCTCGGACCCGAAGGCGGTCGCGAAGCCGCCCTTCTCGGCCGCGATGCCCTCGTCCAGGTCGCCCTTGTGGGAGACCTTCTTGATCTGCTCGATCGCGATCGGCGGCTGGCCGGCCAGCTTCCGCGCCCAGTTGAGCGCGGTGTCCAGCAGCTCCTGGTCGGGCACGACCGCGTGCGCGAGGCCGACGCGGTAGGCCTCCTCGGCCGAGATCGCGTCCCCGGTCAGGTTCATCTCGAGCGCCTTGGCCTCGCCCACGAGGCGCGGCAGGCGCTGCGTCCCGCCGAAGCCGGGAATGATGCCCAGGTTGATCTCGGGCTGGCCGAAGGTCGCCGACTCCGCGGCGATGCGGAAGTCACAGCCCATCGCCAGCTCGCAGCCACCGCCGAACGCGATGCTGTTGACGGCCGCGATCGTGGTGGTGCTCGACGATTCCATCTCGCGCAGCATCGCGTGCGCGGAGTGCAGCAGGTCGGCCCCGCCGCCGTCGGCCCCCATCTTCGTGAACTCCTTGATGTCGGCGCCGGCCGAGAACGTGAAGATGTTGCTCGACGCGATCACGACGGCGCGGATCTCCGAGCTCTCGTGGCAGTGCTTCCAGACCTCGCCGAACTCCGTGATCACCTGCGGGCTGAGCGGGTTCGCGGGCGGACGGTTCAGCCAGGCGATCGCGACGTCGCCGCGCGTCTCGAGCAGCACGGTCTCCTTCTGCTCGAAGCCGGCGTCGGGCTGCGGGTAGGGGAAGAACCCCTGGCCCGTCTTCTTGCCGAGCCTGCCCTGCGACACCAGGCGGCGCAGGATCACGGGCGGGGCGTAGCGGTCGCCCCACTCGGCCTCCGCGCGCTCGAGCGCAGAGAGCATTTCGTCGAGGCCGCGGTCGTCCGCGCGCGCGAACGGGCCCGGCAGGATGCCCGCGCCCATCATCATCCCCGTCTCGATCTCGCGCAGGCTCGAGACGCCCTCCTCGAGCACGAGGCAGGCCTCGATGAACGCTTTCAGCGTGAAGCGCTCGACGATCGCGCTGGTCTGCGTGGCGGTCGCTTCCATGTCGTTCAGCCCCCGTTCTTGCCGTGGTCGTAGAAACCCTTGCCGGTCTTCTGGCCGAAGTTGCCGGCCGCGACCAGGCTCTGCATCTCGGGCGACACGTAGAAGCGGTCGCCGTAGGAGTCGTGCAGGTGCTCCGCAACGTGCAGGACCGTGTCGAGCCCGAGCAGGTCGCTCAGGAAGAACGGGCCCATCGGCGTGACGCGCGCGTCCGCGATCTCCTTGTCGATGTCCTGCGCGGAGGCCCCCGACTCGTCCTTGTAGCGCCAGATCTCGCTCGCCGCCGAGTTGAGGATCCGGTTCACGACGAACCCGGGAACCTCGCCGCAGCGGATCGGCATCTTGCGGATCTGCTGCGCGAAGTTGATCGTCGCCTGGACCGTCTCAGGCGAGGTCTCCTCCCCCTCGATCACCTCGATCAGCCGCATCACGGAGGCCGGGTAGAAGTAGTGGAAGCCGACGACCTTGTCCGGGCGCAGCGTCGCGTCCCCCATGTCGGTGATCGACAGCGACGAAGTGTTGCTTGCCAGGATCGCGTGGCCCGGAGTGGCCGCGTCGAGCTCCGCGAACACCTGCCGCTTGATCTCGATGCGCTCCGGGACCGCCTCGACCACGAAGTCGACCTCGCCGAAGCCGTCGTAGGTGGTCGTGCCGGAGATCAGGCCGACCGTGTGCTCGAGCTGCTGCTTGGCCTGGTCCGCGGTGATCTTCTCCTTCTTGACGAGGCCCTGAAGCTGGCCTTCGGTCACCTGCCGGGCCTTCTCGAGGCCCTGGTCGACGAACTTCTGGTCAACGTCCTTGAGCACCACCGGCAGGTCGGCGGCGGCCAGCGTCTGGGCGATCTCGCCGCCCATCGTCCCGGCGCCGACGACGGCGGTCTTGAATACGAACATCGGAAGGGCTCCCTTGTCGAGTCGAGCGGAAAGCGCCGCCGAGTATATGGCGGCAAGGCCGCCGGGGCCCGGTCGTCAAGGAATCGTTAACGGCCGTTCATTAGCCGTTTGACGACCGGCCGGTCCGGCAATGCTCCGATCGCAGCCATGGTGCGTCGGATTGCCTGCCTGATCGTGCTCGCGGCGGCCTCGTGGTCGCCGGGGAGCGAAGCGCCGGCCGCGGCCCAGGAGGGGCCCGGGCCGCTGCGGGTGTACGTCGTCGTGCTGGACGGCCTGAAGCCCGAGGAGGTCGGCGCCTTGACGCCCGCCCTCAGCTCGCTGCGGGCACGGGGCACCTGGTACGAGCAGGCGCGCGCCGTGTTCCCCGCGGAGACGCTCCCGAACCACGTCGCGATGATGACCGGGATGCTGCCCCGGCACAACGGTGTGATCGGCAACCAGTACTGGCATCCGAACGAGGACGGCGCCGAGCGCTTCTACATGGAGGAGCCCTCGCTGCTCGATGCGGACACGGTCACGACCACCCTCGAGAACGAGTGCGGCGCCCGCGTCTCGACCGCAACGGTTCTCTCGAAGGACTACCTGTACGGCGTGTTCCGCGGAGAGGCGCCGCGGCCCGGCGATCCCAACCCGCAGGCCGAGGCCGACTTCCACTGGCAGGCGCCCTTCTACATACCGGCGAGCGGCCACATCCCGGACACGTACACGATGGACGCGTTCCGGACGTGGATCCGCGAGCAGCCGACGACGTTGCCGCAGTTCGCGTTCGTCAATCTCGGCGACATCGATCGCGCCGGGCACGCGGACGAGGTGGGCGGCGCGACCTCGGGGCTGACCACGCCGGCGCGCCAAGCGGCGATCGAGGACACCGACGCGCAGCTGAGCCTGCTGATCGACGACATCGAGGCCGCCGGCGCGTGGGACGAGACCGTCCTCATCCTGAGCTCCGACCACGGCATGGACTGGGGCCCGCAAAGCCAGAGCGTCGACATGCAGGGCGCGCTGACGGCGGCGGGCTACGCGAACGACGACCGCGGCGACCCCGGTGCACTCGCCGGCAGCAACGGCGACTTCGTGGTCGTCGGCGGCGGCGGCAGCGGCACCATCTACGTCGAGGACGACGAGGACGTCGCCGACATGGCGCGGATCGTGAGCGAGCTTCCCGGCGTCGACTTCGTCGCCACGCGGGACCCGGTCCCGGGGCTTGCGACGGTCGACTACGAGCAGATCGGGCTCGACCACCCGAACTCAGGCGACATCACCGCGTTCATGGAGCCGCACTGGCACGATGGCGACAGCGGCAACGTCCTGCCCGGCAACCACGGTCACCCACCGACGCAGCAATCGG
>DATIEW010000721.1:0-3423 GCA_035455585.1 Vicinamibacterales bacterium
GCCCGCGACCCGGAGCCCCCACGATGCGTTTTGTGCATCGTAAGGTGGGACGGAGCGGTGCGGGGCGTGGGGCGCCCGCGAGCGACGGGGCCGGGGTGTGGGGCGGAGCGCCACGTTGGTGTCAATACGCTTTCGACGGCGCGAACGAACTGCCTCAGGTCGGCCCGCAGACACGCCGCGGCATCGGGGATGCGCATCCAGCGCCGTCGCCGAAGCCGGTCTTCGAGCCAGTGATCGAGCACGCCGGTGACGCGCATCAGGTAGACATCGACGCGACACGACCCGTCGCCGTTGTCGCGTTGATAGCGGCCGAGCGGTTTCCGCGCGAGAACTCCCAGCAGACCGGCTTCCTCCTCGGCTTCGCGGATCGCCGCCTCGCGGGGCCGCTCGCCATCGTCGACCGACCCCTTCGGCACGATCCACCCTCTGCCCGTCGAGGTCGTCACCAGGGCCACCTCGACGCGGCGCTTGCGGATCCGATAGGGAACCACCGCCGCCTGCCGCTGTACCCGTGCCATCCATTCCTCCTGTCGTTACCAGACCGGGGGGCTTCGCCCCGCCGGACCCCCCATCGCCGTCGCTCGCGGGGACCCCTTCGCCCCGCGCCGCTCCCGCCTTCGCTGAAGCTCCGGCGGGCCGCCGTAGCCTTGGCGGAGGCTGGCCGGCGGGGCGCGCCTTTGGCGCGCCTAGCCGATTGATGGCCATCCCGGCCTCCCGCGCCTCAACGTCTGACTCGCCCCGTGCCGCCGCGGGACCTCCGGTCCGTGCTCGGGCGCTCGTCGCCTGCCGCCGCCCGCCGTGCCTCGTCGTCTCGCTGCTTGAGGAGGCGGAGCGCCTCGCGCACCACCTCGCTGGCGGTCTGATAGAGGCCGCTCCGGACCTTCTCGTTCACCAACTCCTCCAGCTCCGGCGTCAGCGACACGTTCATTTTACTGGCTGCGCCGGGAGACGATAACAAAAAGTGTCTATATATGTCAAATTTTGTTATTGAGGGTCGACCCGCTCACCCGGTGGAGCCTTCGGCGGCTCCCGGCAGGGTTGGCGACCGGCCGTCAATGACGCCATCCTCGTGACGATCGCGGCTCGCAACCTTCCGGAGTTCCGCTCCGTCTAAGGTCCAGACCGTATATAAGCCCACCTTATGCAGGATAGGGTCCCTTCCATCTCGCACCTGCAGTTCCTCGTTCTCGGGACGCTCGTCGTCGGGGAGCTGCCGGGCCGCGAGATCCGCCGGGTCATGGCGCGCTTCGGCGTTAGAAGCACCGCCGCCGCGTTCTACCAGATGATGGCGCGGCTCGAACGGGCGCGCTGGGTCGAAGGGTGGTACGAACAGATCACGGTGAACGACCAGGCCGTGACCGAGCGCCGTTACCGGATCAGGCCTGCCGGCGTGCGCATCTGGACGGACGCGAGAGCGTTCTACCAGTCGGTCGGCGATGCCGCGATGCGCAAACGGTGGTCCGATGCGTAGCCGGCTGGCGGCCCGACTCGGGCGATGGATGCCCGCAGGACTCCGCACGGAGGTCTACGAGCCGGCCGTCCACGATCTGGACGCCGAGTATGTCCGGCAGATCCGCCCCGCCAGCCGCGTCGCGGGGGCACTGCTGAGGCTTCGTCACCGGCTCCACGTCCTCGGCGTGTTCCTCGACTGCTGCCGGCTTGCGGTGATCGAGACCTTCGCTCGCCGTCCCAATCCCCCGGTCCTCATCTATCGACCTGCAGCCCGGGAGCCCTTCACCATGCTGTACTACGTTCTCCGTCACGCCGTCCGGGTGCTCGCTCGTGACCCTGGTTTCACCGGGGCTGCCGTGCTGGCCCTCGCTTTGGGCATCGGGGCCAATGTCGCGGTCTTCGCGGTGCTCGAAGCGGTCATCCTCAGGCCGCTCCCGTATCCCGATGCCGATGGCCTCGTGATCCTGCGCCACCGGGACACGCGCACCGGGATCACGAAGCGGTTCATCGCGATCGGAGACTTCATCGACATCGCTGCCCGCCAGACGGTGCTGGAACACCTCAACAGGTTCGCCTCGTCGGAAGGCACGATCCATGAACAGGGCGAGCCCATCCGTGTCGCGGCTCTGCACGTCTCACCGGGGATGTTCGACATGCTGCAGGCGCCGGCCGTGATCGGGCGCACCCTTCAGCCGGACGACGGCAGACCGGGCGCGGCGCCGGTGATCATGCTCGGCCACGATCTCTGGCAGACCCGCTTCGGGTCCGATCCCGGAGTGATCGGCCGCAGCATTCGCCTGGGACCTCAGACGCGGCAGGTTGTCGGCGTCGCGGCGCGCGGTTTCCGCTTCCCTCCACAGGCGTCGGCCGACGTCATCGTGCCGCTGGTGACGCCGCACGAGGCGCCCGCGGAACGCAAGTCCGGCTGGACGTTCGCGGCCGGGCGGCTCCGGCCGGGCCTGACGATCGCGGACGCCGCGCCGCAGCTTGCTGCGCTCTCGCGTCAACTCGAGACCGAACACCCCGATCAGAACCTGGGTTCGCTGTACTATCCGCGCTCTCTTCGCGACGAGCTCGTCGGTGAAACGCGCGGGCAGCTGCTGCTGCTGCAGGGCGCCGTGGCCTTCGTGCTGCTGATCGCCTGCGTGAACGTCGCAAACCTGCTATTGGTGCGTATGCTGAACCGGCGCCACGAGATGGCGCTGCGCGCCGCGCTCGGCGCGGGCCGTGCCCGACTGGCCGCACAGCTCGCCGCCGAGATCGGTGTGATGGCGGTTGCCGGCGCGGCGACGGGCGTCGTGCTCGCGTGGTGGGGCGTGCCCCTCCTTGTCGAGCTGGTGCCCGGCTCGGTGGACGTGCCTGGCCTGGACAGTGTCGGCATCAACGGCGGAGTGCTGGCGTTCGCGGCGTGCGCCGCCGCGGGAAGCGGCCTGCTGTTCACCCTCGCCGCGGCCGCCGCTGCGGGACGTGCGTCCGCGACGGCGTTGACTGCCCCCGCCCGTTCCGGCGTCAGCCGATCCACGCGCCGCGCGACGTCGGCGCTGGTCATGGCCGAAGTCGCCCTGGCGCTCGTTCTGCTCATCGGCGCGGGCCTGGTTCTGCGCAGCTTCGCGCGGCTCATGTCGGTCGACCCCGGGTTCCGCATCCAGGGCCTCGTGGCGCTCGACATTCAACTCCCGCCCGACCGGTATCGCGAGGCCGAGGCCCGGCGCGCGTTCTACCGGGACACATTTGCAGGACTGGCCGCCGCTCCGGGCGTTGCCGGCGCGGGAGCCGCCATCGTGACGCCACTCACCGGCAACAACTGGACCGTGTCCTTCGAGCGGAGCGATCGGCCCGTGCCCGCCGGCCAGCGGCCGCCGGATGTGGGCTGGCAATCAGTTTCCGCCGGCTTCTTCGAAACGATGGGAATCCCGCTGCGGGCGGGCCGAACGTTCGACGCACGCGATGGCGGCGCCGACAGCGCGCCGG
>DATIEW010000722.1:0-12550 GCA_035455585.1 Vicinamibacterales bacterium
GGTCGACACAGGGTCGCCCGGACCGGTCACCGTCCGCTGGAAGTCCGGTTTGCTGTCGCAGGCGACGAGAAGCCCCACCGCCACCAGGGCCACCCAGGAAGCCGCGGCAAGTGAACGTGTTCTCATGTGTCTCCCGACGCCGCAGCCGTCCGGCCGGCGCATCGGCCTCCTTGATCTCTCGAAACACCGGACGGCCAGGCTCCTGCACACGGGTCGCTCCTTTCTCCCTGGCACACGCCCCGACGAATCATGCGCAGGAAGAGACGCGCAGGTCTTTCGGGTTTCTTGCTGCTTTCTTGAATCTCAGGCCTCCCTCGCGGTCAGGGCGCCGATGCGTGTCCGTCAACCTGAGAGAGCCCGATGCGGCCCACGGCGTGAACCGCGCCGCGGCACGACGCGCCGTAGCCCGGCGGACGGTTTTTGGATTGGGACGACGCAGACTGCTACCGCCGCACCTCGATATCCAGCGTGCGATCGGCGATGAGCGGGAACGGGTCTCCGAACCACATCTGATATCCCTCCGCGAGGGCGAACAAACTCCACTGATCTTCCGGCAGCCCGCAGAGCCGGTAGCGCCCCTCCGCGTCGCTGATCGCGCCCGTAGCTACGAAGTCGAGCGGCTTCTCGGCGTAGATTCTCGCGCCTTTCACCGGCACCCTGCCGCCAGGTGTCGTCTCGAAGACAATGCCGGAAATGGTCAGGGGCCGGACACGAGTTGGCGGCCGTGGATCGTCTGCCGGCACGAGCTCCACGTCGAACGTCGTGTCCTGCTCGACTCTCCTTGCAGCCGCGCAGGGCTGTAGGTGCGTGTGCCCATTGAGGTCCCGTGCGGCCGGTTCAGGAGCGGCAAAGATCCAGACCAGGCTGTTCGGCAGTCCGGAGACGTCGTACCGACCCTGCTCATCGGTTGTGGCGTCCTGCCTCATGGATTCGAAGCGGCCGGGTCTTGGGCTGTATTCGATCCACAGCTCCACTTGTCGTCCCGCCAGCGGCCGCATGCCGGTTGCACCGGTCTCGAACACGGTTCCGGACAGCCGGTACGGCCCGGAGGGAGGGTTGGGTTGGGGGACCGGAGAAATCGGGCCAGTCTGAGCGGGTCGGGAGGGGCTCGTGGGGGGTTTCTGGCAGGCCACCGCGAGTCCGGCAAGGACCAGCACCGACAGGCAGAGGACGTCCATTGTACGCACGTTCCGCCTCCTCGAAGACTGCTCGAACGGTTTGCGTCGCACCGCCTGGTACCTGGAAACACCGAATCGGGTCGACCTGCACAGATGCGCAATGGAGTTCTGACGGCCCACCCGTTCACGGATCGTGCGGCAGGCGTATCATTGGTCCGGCAGCACACTCGCTGTGCCTGCAGGACTGGTCAGCTTCGTGCCGGCATTCGGCTCTTGACCTGTCTCAGGGACGGAGCGTTGTGACACCGTTCGGTTGCCGGGCTGATGGACTCCCCTGATTCTGACGATCGTCCGGAGGCGCCGGAGAGCCTCGCCGCCGATACGACGTTCCGTCTTCTGGAACGCGCACGTGGAGGCGACCGCGATGCGCTCGACGATCTCTTCGCGCGACACATCCCGGTGCTCCGCCGCTGGGCGAGCGGACGCCTGCCGCGCTGGGCGCGCGACATCGCCGATACGCACGACCTTGTGCAGGAAACCGTGCTCCAGACGTTTAAGAGGGTGGAGGAGTTCGAACCGCGCGGGGAGGGTGCGCTCCAGGCCTATCTGCGCCAGGCGCTGATGAACCGCATCCGCAACGAGTTCCGCCGCGCCGGGCGCCATCCTCGCGTGGCAGAGGTCGACGAGCAGATTGCTGACGAGGGGACCTCGCCCATCGAAGCGGCGATGCGCCAGGAGCGCTACGACCGGTACGAAGCGGCGCTGTCGAGGTTGACCGAGCTGGAACGTGATCTGATCGTGGCGCGCGTCGAGCTGGGCCTGACCTACGAGGAGATGGCGGAGGCGCTCGGAAAGCCGTCCTGGAATGCCGCGCGGATGGCGACGGCTCGCGCGCTCCTGCGCCTGGCCGAGGAACTGAAGGGCAGCAGCTGACGGGGTATGGGGCTCCGGGAGCTTTGAAGAACAGCGTCCTGTTCGACGTTGCGGCAGCGGTCGCCGACGGCCACGTCGTCGACTGGGAACTAGCCGAGCAGATGGCCTCTTCCGCGGACGAGCGGCGGGTCCTCAGTGAGCTTCGCTTCATCGCCGACCTCGCCTCGGGCAGCCAGCCGGTTACCTCCGGGCCCGAGTCCCCCCCACCCCTTTCCGTATCTTCGGATCCTGACGACGGCGCGCGCCAGTCGTCCGCGCTCCACGGCGCTGCACCGATGCAGGTCTGGGGTCCTCTCAGGATCCTCGAGCAGGTGGGCGCCGGGAGTTTTGGCGAGGTCTATCGGGCGTGGGACAGCCGGCTCGACCGCGAGGTCGCGCTCAAGATCCTGAAGCGCCGGAGACGAGGTGACGTGGCCGACTCTTCCACCGTGGTCGAGGAAGGGCGGTTGCTCGCCCGCGTACGCCATCCAAACATCGTCGCGGTCTACGGCGCGGATCGGATCGACGGCGAGGTCGGCATCTGGATGGAGTTCGTGCGAGGGAGAACGCTCGAGCAGGAGCTGCGCGAGCGGGTCTTTGGCGTCGATGAGGCGGTCGCCGTGGGCGTGCAGCTGTCGAGCGCGTTGACGGCCGTGCACGAGGCTGGCCTGCTGCACCGTGACGTCAAGGCGCACAACGTCATGCGCGACCTCGACGGGCGCCTGATCCTCACCGATCTCGGCGCAGGCTGCGATCTCGGGAACATGCCGGATGGTCCGGCCCCAGAGCTTGCCGGCACGCCGCTGTGCCTGGCCCCTGAGGTGCTCGGGGGCGGCGCCGCGACGGCGCAGAGCGACATCTACAGCCTCGGGGTGCTTCTGTACCACCTGGTGACCGGAACGTATCCGGTGCGCGGCCGATCGCTGAAGGAGATCCGCGACGCGCACGTCCGCGGTGCTCGATCCAGTCTGCGCGAGGCGCGCCCCGATCTGCCCAATGCGTTCGTGCACGTCGTCGAAGCCGCGATCCATCCTGACCCGCTGCAGCGGTACGAGAGCGCCGAGGCGCTCGGGGCCGCGCTCAGGGCTCTTACCGGCACAGCTGACGTGAAGGAGCCGGCGCCTCTGTGGGGATCCTGGTCTCGGCGCCGCCAGGCGATCGTGGCCGGACTCCTGCTCGGGTTGACGGCCCTGGCCGCTTCCGCGCTGTGGCCTCGATCCGACCCGCCGGTGATCGCAGTACTGCCGTTCGACAACCTCGGCAGCGAGCCGAACAGCGGCTACTTCGTGGACGGCCTCACCGACGAGATCATCAGGAACCTCTCGCAGATTGACGGGCTGGTCGTGAGGTCGCGTCATTCGTCCTTCGCGTTCAGGGGAAAGCGCAATCTCGCTGAACTCGGCCGCGAGCTGGGTGTTACGCACGTCCTGGAGGGTTCGGTGCTCTGGGCTGACGGGCGGCTCCGAATCAACCCGCAGTTCGTTCGGGTGGCAGACGACTCTCCACTCTGGGCCGAGCATTTCGAGCGCGATGCCGCGGATGTCTTCCTGGTTCAGGACGAGATCTCGCGCGCGATCGTCAACGAGCTGCGGTTGACGCTCGGCAGGGGGCAGCGACGGTACAACACGAACGTCGACGCGTACGAGCTGTACCTGATGGCGCAGGAGCTCCTTCACCCTCACGATCTGCCGGGGGCCCGCAAGGCCATTCCGTTGTTCGAGCAGGTGATCGCGAAGGATTCGTCGTTCGCGCCGGCCTACGCGGCGCTCGCCGACGCGTGGGGCCTCTTATCGATGAACGCCGCTGGCGTTCCGCCTCGAGAGGGCTACAGCCGGATGCGGCCGGCGGCCGAGCGGGCGATCGAGCTCGACCCGCGGCTCGCTGAGGCTCACGCCGCAATGGGCCTCGTTCTTGCCCGCGATCGGGACTGGAAGAGATCCGAAGCTGCATTTCGACGCGCGATCGAGCTGAACGGCTCGCTGACCTCGATCCGCGAGAACTACGCGGTCTGGATGCTGTTCGCTCAGGGCCGGACCGAAGACGCGCTGCGCGAGCTGGACGCGGCGCTCGTGAGCGACCCCAAGTCCCTGGATGTCCGAAAGCATATGGCCTGGGTGCTGGTCAGCGCCGGCCGGTACTCGGATGCGATTGCCACCGCCCGCCGCGTCCTGTCCGATGAGCCCGACCACCCCCACTCGAAACAGCAGCTCGCGCGCGCGCTCCTGTTCCAGGGCAGGACCGATGAAGCGATCGCGATCCTCGAGAGCATGGGACCGGGCGCCTCGGGCACTTTGGGGTACGCGTATGCCGCGAGCGGCCGTCGCAAGGAAGCCCTGGAGCTGGCTGCGCGTTCTACCGAGTTCCCTCCGCGACTCGCCTTCATCCATGCCGGACTCCGCGACCCGGACCGGACCATCGAGGCGCTGGAGCGTATGGCCGATCGCGAGGATCCACGGTTGGGCGCCTATCTGACCTACCCGGAGGTGGCGTTCATCCGCGATGATCCCCGCTTTGCGGCGCTGCGCCGCAGGCTGGGGCTGTGAGCTTCGCTCGTTTCATGGATCCCCTGCCTCACCTTGCCTCGTCCTCCCACTCCTGGCCGGCTGCGCCTTTGTCCGACGCTGCGCGGATTCGACTTGCGCCGGACGAGGGCAGGATGATGGTCAATGCCGTCGTGCCGCACCTGGACCGTCAGGTCTTCGGGCTCGGGATTCCGGAGACCATTGGCAGTGCCGGGGAGATGTGGCTGCTGAATCTCCCCGACGGGGAAGTCCGCTGACGTCTGAATGAAGCCGACGGTCGGGCGACGACACGTGTCGAGGCCGGCCGAATCCAGTACGACCTCCAGCTGATTCCTGCCGAGGACTACGTCGATCTCGTCATGAATGGTGTCGGATGGCGGCGGCACCCGGCCCGTGTGCGCGTGGATGCCCAGTTCGAGGCCGATGCCGGTCAGTACGCTGAACACGATCACCGCAGCCCGGTTGACCATGTCTCTCGTATCGGCGTGATCGCCGGGATTGAACACTCCCGACCTTCCCAAGTTGGCTGAGTTGGCAGTTGGGAGTTGGCAGTTGCGAGTTGGCAGTTGAGAGTCAGGACCCGAAGTAGCCGCGTCTCGCCTGAACCTGCGCGCCGTCGCGATTCACCTTGACCTCGATCGTATGGTGGCCGCGCTGCTCCACGCCGCGTGCGGTGTAGTAGAGCACGTACGCGGACCGGAAATCGCCAAGCACCTTGCGGAAGGTGGCCGAGAGATCGGCCGAGGGTCCGACGGGCAGGATCGCGCCGCCGGTTTCGCGCGCCAGCGTGGCGAACAGCGGGTACAGAGGAGCCCTTGCGAGAGGCGCACCGCCCGTGGTCGCGAACGTGGTGGTCCGGCCCCTCGAGTCGACGATCGGCACGCGCAGCTGCGAGGGCATCACGAAGGTGAGCGTGGCACGCGTGCGCTGAGCGATTCCGGTGAGCACGGACGGCGGTGTCGTGCTGCTGCTGTCGCTGCCGTCGGTGAAGAAGACGATCAGCTGGCGCCGATCCGGCGCGGATCCCGAGACGAGCGTGACGCTCACCGCATCGAGCAGCGCCGTGCCGCCGCCGGCCGACGCGCCGCGGATGGCCCGCTCGACCGCCTTCGCGTCGTTGGTCCAGTCGATCGTCCGCATGATGCGCATGTTGAACAGGACCAGCTTCAGCCGGTCCTGCGGCCCGAGGTCACGCATGAGCTGCACGACCCCCTGCCGCAGCCGATCGAGGAGCGCGCCCGTCACGCTGTGGCTCACGTCGAGCGCCACGGTGATGTCGATCGGGAGCTTCCCGTAGCTCACATCGTCGACCCGCTGGAGGACACCGTTGTCGAAGACCTGGAAGTCCGTGGCCTTCAGGCCGGTAATCGCGCGTCGCGATCGGTCGCGCACCGACACATCGACCGTTACGGCGGAGGCACCGGATCGAAACGTCGTCTGCGGGGTGTCCTGCGCTCCCGCGCGCGCATCTCCCGAGCCCGTCGCAGTGGAGAGCATCGCTACCGCAACCAGTACCAGCGGGACGCCCGAGAGAACGCAACGAGTCATCGGCGCGACCTCAGAACCTCCGTCGGGAACCTCCGTCCTCATCTGCTCAACTCCCGGAGCCGCGTCATCGCCAGGGAATTCAATCGGTACTGACCCTGCCAGTACATCCACCAGGGATCGAGATCGTCGGACGCATCCAGCTGTACCTGTTGGGCCAGAGCCTCGGCGCCGGCGTGATCGCCGCGCATGACGAGCGCGTTCATCAGCGCGACGCGCGGCGACTGCGCCCCCGGCACGACGCCCAGAGCGCCGCGGTAGGCCTCCATGGCTTCGTCGTGCCGTCCCAGCGCGCCAAGCACGTGACCGAGGAACAGCTGGCGCAGGTATCGCAGCGTCGGGTCGGCGATCGGCTGCGCCCCGCCGGCGGAGAGGTGCGCCAGCGCGTCGTCGTGCCGTTCGATACGATGGAGGAACCACGCGAGGCGGATGTTGGCCTCGATGGCCGTGTCCCGAAGCGCGATGGCCGCCGCGTAGCGGCTGCGTACCGCCTCGACGTGCGCCGGCGTCGGCAGTCCGTCCGCGCCGGTGACCGGTCCCTCGACCCGGGTGGCCCAGCGTTGATCCGTCACGATCGCCCGCGAGAGGACGAAGCGCGGCTCGTCGGGGAATCGCTCCAGCGCGCGTTCGACGAACGCCTCGGCCGCGGCGGGCCGTATCGAGCCTTCGAGCAGCGTCAACAGCGTGAAATGCCAGTACCGCTCGAACAGGTCCGGTTCGAGCGGATGCCGGACCAGCCTGCTGAACCGGCTCAGGAACTCGTAGACCGTCTCGCGGGTTTCCCGTCGCGTCGAGAAGATGGCGGGCTCCGCCACCTCTAGTGCGAATGCGGCCTCCCTTCTGGGCGCCGCGGGCCATGGGTTTCCAGCCCGTTCGAAGTCGCGCAGCAGGCGCTCGGGGTCCCGCGCTTCCCGAAGTCCCGCCATCACTTGGCGGTACGCCTCACGGCCGTAGGCAGTTGTCAGCTCCCCGAGAGTGCGCGGGATCTTGGGTATCACTGCAGGCGCCGGAGCCGGCGCGGGCTCCTCCACGAGATAGCCGCGGCGCGACCGCACGATGTAGGACCTGAATCCGGGCACCCTGACCTCGATGGTGTGCCACCCGCCCGCCGGAACCTCGCGAGGCGTGTAGCGCAGCACGTAGCTGCTGCGGAAATCGTCGAAGACCGTCCTGAACGTGCTGGTCAACGTCGGCACGCTGAGCATGGCGGCCTTGTGCAACACGCCGCCCGTGGCCTCGGCGCCCCCGGCGAGCGCTTCGCCGTCGGGCAGCATCTGGTGGACCGGGCCGAAGAGACGATGCTCGAAAGGCGTCCAGGATCTCCGCGTGGGCCAGCAGAAGCCCATGAACTGGCACTGAAAGCCGCGCAGCGCCATGTCGTTGTCGAGCGCGGTTTCCATCGCGACGACGTGCAGCAGCGCGTCGGAGCGTTCGGCGATCGCACGCACGGCCCCGGCGTCGATCGAGCTGATGGTGTCGAGCCCCTTCGTCCTCGCGATCACGACGTGGCGCCGCGCGGGTTCGACCGGCTGCAGCAGCGCGGCTGCCAGCGTGTCGTACAGGGCGGCCATTCCGTCGATCTCGAGACGCGTGATCGCTGGGAGCGACGCGACCGGCTGCATCGCCCAGACCTGCTGGACCCGCGTGTCGATTGCCAGCAGCCGGATGCGGTCGTCCGGACGCAGCATCTTCGCGACTTCCGAGACCTCGGCCTGGATCGCGGCGGTGGTCCTCGCCAGCGACGGGCGCGTGTTCCAGACGCCCGCCGGGTTGCCGCTCAGATCGACGACCAGCGTCAGGTCGATGGGGACGGCGGTGGCCTCCACGCTCTCGATGCGCTGGCGGACGCCGTTGTCGGTCAGAACGAAGTCTTCGGCGCGCAGGCCCGTCACGGCGCGTGAGTGGTCCCGCACCGACACGTCGACGATGACCAGCTCGATGCCCGTGCGGAACGTCTGAGCCGGCGGCGTCTGCGCGTGCCCGCGGAGGAGGGCGGCGCCGACCGCCAACACGGTCAGGACGAGTCCGGCGCGGCCCGTCATCTGACGATCTCGGCCCGCAGCCTGCCGACGAGCTGCGGCCAGAAGCGGTCGTCCGCGTGGACGTAGGCGCGCCACGGATCTGCCGGCGGTGGACTGGCGGCGAGCATCCCGCGGATCAGCGCGTGCGCCTCCGTGCGCCGGCCGTCCTGAAACACCAGCGACGCGAGGGCCATCGTGGCCGACTGCGCATGCGGCACGGCGGCGGCCGCACCGCGATACGCCCCCTCCGCTTCCCGGGCGTGGCGCTGGCGTTCGAAGGCGCGCCCTTTGAAGTAACGGGCAAGGAATACGACGTAGGGGTCGCGCGTCAGTGTTTCGGCGCGCTCGAGGCTCTTCACCGCGTCGGAAACTTGCCGCTGCCGCAGCTGCATGGCGCCAAGCCGCATCATCGCTTCGCCGCCGACGTCAGGGTGGTTCTCGAGCGCGCGATACACCTGCACCGCGTCGTCCGTCCAGTCGCGGTCGCGCGCGATGCCCTGCGCGAGCACGAACCGCATTTCCTTGGGAAAGCGCGGGATGACGTGATCGAGATGCTTGATTTCGTCCTGGGTGTTGCCGATCTCGCCGGCGAGGACGCCGAGGCCGATCTTGGTGTCGCCGACGAGGAATTGGGGATCCTCGGATCGCTGCGCGACCGCCAGCGCCGCAAGCTGCCACCAGCGCTCGATGGCGGTCGGAGTCTCCTGGCGTCTGAGCAGATCGCACGCCCATTCGATCAAGAGCGGCGGCGCCTTCCAGTACAGGACGTTCAGTGGCTGATAGCACCACGGGTCGGTGCCGCTGTCGACGACGCACACCTGCGACTGCATCTGCGTCAGTTTCCATTCGCGCCACTCGCCGGCGCGCGCAGCCTCGAGGGCGAACGTCGCCGCAGCCAGCTCACGGCGCGCGCGATCCTCAGATCCTCCAGCTGCGATCCAGCCAGGGCCGTCGCGCCGGAGTTGTTTCAGGAGATCGCCGTAGTCCACTTCGCCGGACAGTTCTTCGACGACGGCGTCGAATCGTCCCGCCAGGTAGCGGTCGAGCAGCTCGACAACGGACGCCGGCCCGCCGGCTGTCGGGCCTCCGGCGAGACAGGTCGCGAGCACGAACGACAGTACCAGGACACGACGCAGGAACATGCCAGCCTCGCGAACGCCTGTGGGAGAGTGTAACAGGGCTTCGTCGGAGGTCGAACCTGCGAGCAGCCTCGCCACGATCCGAGCGCGTCGCGGCAGTCTATACTCGTCTGGCGTGCCCAACGTCTGCCCGCGGAGCCGGGAGTCACCCATGAAGGCCTCCCAACCCTGCGCCATCGAGCTCGAGACCGAGAAGAACCCCGACCGGCATGCGGACATCTTCGACGACGTCCCCTGCCTCGACTGTTGGGCGGAAACATGGTCGGCTCCATCGTTTCGCACTATCGCGTGCTCGATGAGCTCGGGGCGGGGGACCCACGCGAACCGTGCGGACGTGTTCTTCCCCGTCGACGCGGCTGGCAAGGTCTACACGATTCTGGACCAGGAGTTCCTGCCGCACACGGACAACTTCCAGCAGCGACTGCAGTTGACCATCGCTACCGGCCGCAGCGGCTTCAGCGCGGCAAACCCCGCGCCGATCGACGTGGTCGTGGGAGAGTCTGTCGTTCGTCGATTCCAGCCCCGAGCTGGGCCAGGATCTTCCCGGATTTCCGCTGGACGTGCCGAAGCTGCCGTAGGGGTCAGGCCGTGAATTCCGTGACCCTTACCAACGCCCGCGCCTCGCGCACCGCGCGCTCGCCCGGCCCTGGCAGCCTCCGCGTCGCTGCTGGCGCGGGAAGGCGGTAGACTCCGCGCGCCGGCCGCGCGCGGCTATCCTCGGATGGCACTTTCGTGGTTGGGCCTCCGTCATGCCCGCGCTTCGCGCAGCCTTCGCGCGGCGCTGAGGTTGCGCGGCGTCATCGGGCCCTCCGGCGACATGATCGTCCAATCGGAAAGCCGGTCGAGGTCGTGCTCGCCGCGCTGGCCGGCCGTCAGGCCGGGCACGCGGTTCGGGACGTTCGCCAGCGTCGCGTCGACCTTGCCGCCGGCGACGGCGTGCACTTCGAACCAGAGGTGCTCGCGATCGGCCGGGCCGCCTCCCTCGACTTCGAACCCCAGCTTCATCAGCGCCGGAAGCTCGAGGCTGGCGAACTCCTCTTGGAGATCGAGAAAGACACCGAGGGTCCGCCGCGCCCGATCCGCCATCAGGGCCGTCGCGGCTGTCGAGAACGGAAACACGACCCGGTCGTCGTTCAGCCGCGAGAGGAAGCGCGACGGGACCGGCCGCGTGCGCCAGCGGCCCAGCAGGCCGCCCACCGGTTCGCAGAGCACGGCCCGGCGTCCCGAGTGCTGGTCGAGATCGCGGAGGTTCTTGTGCTCCGTCGCCGCAAGGGCGTGGAACCGCTCGACCGGCACGAGGCGGACCTCGCCGCCAGGCCACGCGAGCTGGAAGCGATCCGTATCGGGATCGATCGTTCCCTCGAGGGCGGCAAACGCCAGGGCCCGGATCGGGTCGCCGCAGTTCGACACCAGCAGGGGCGAGGGCTCCAGCACGTCGACGTCGAACGCGCCCAGGGCTTCCAGGCCGTGCGTGTGCATCCAGGAAACGGCGCCGTCGCGCCCGGGATCCTGCACCGCGTGGATGGCGTAGAGCGACTCGATGTCCAGATCGGCATCGTGCGCCAGCTCGTCGTCGAGCATCGCCTTCGACCACAGCATCGTCGAACTGCCGTCGATCGCTACCGCTCCATCCGCCTGCATCAATGTTCTGAGCCAGTACAGAAGGCCCTTGCGGTCCCGGAGCACGTGCTTCTGCCGGGCGTGCACGCGCACGGCGATCGTGGCCTGGCCCGGGCGCGCCTGAGCCTTTTCCACCGCAGACAGAGCCCTGTCGCAGTCGATGAGCGTTTCGGGCAGCGGCGCCGGCTGGCGTTCGCACACCATGTCGGCGGATCCCCATACTGGATGCGTCGCCTCCGCCGCCCACGACTGGCCGGGCTGTGCGGTGGCCGGGGTCCAGGCCACAGCTTCCTCCGACCTGGCGATTCGCTCGAACGGGGGAGGAATCACGCCCGGGTAGAGCACCCGGCCAAACGCGGGAAGATCGCGCCGGAGGAAGGAGAGCATCACGCGCGCCGGAATCTCGATCCGATGAACGCGCCAATCAGGAACGGCGCACTGAGGATGGACGAGAGGATCAGGGTCAACGGCCACAGGCCTCCGATCTCCCCGCCCCTGACCATCATCGTCATGACCTGGCTCGGGATGATGAGGACAGTCCAGATCCAGTCGCTGCGCCGCGACAGGAACCCGATGACGATCGAGGCGGCGGCGATCGGGAGGCCGACCGTCCAGTACTCGGCGCTGTCCCAGGCCTCACGGCGCCCGCTGAGCGCGTGGATGCCCAGTTCGAGACAGATGCCGGTCAGTACGCTGAACACGATCACCGCAGCCCGGCTGACCATGTTCTCTCGTATCGGCACGATCGCCGTGATCGAGCACTCCGAACTCCCCGACTCCCCAACGCCTGACTTCCGGTTTCCCAAGTTGGAAGAATCGAGAGTTGGGAGCTGGCCGTTCGCTTCGTCGTGCCGTCCCAGCGCGCCAAGCACGTGGCCGGGAAACAGCTGGCGCAGGTGCGAGAGGACGAAGCGCGGCTCGTCGGGGCACCGCTCCACCGCGCGTTCGACGAAGGCCCCGGCGGCGGCGGGCCGTATCGACCCTTCGAGCAGCGTCAACAGCGTGAAATGCCAGCACCTGGGCCAGGTGGCGAGTCCGCCAAGAGGCCCTTTGCGGCCTATCGTCCACAACCTCAAGGGAAGGCGCCGCCGGATGGTCATCGGGACCACGATGATGGCTCTTCCTTGCATGGGCACGACAGTTCGAGGCAGGCGAAATGCCGTGGATGTCCTCCTCTGGATCCTCGCGGCGAGGTTGGACTTCGGACTGAATCGGACGCATTGCCGCCGGGCCTCGCGCTGTCGAGCTTTTTGACCTAGCGGGTTTGAGAAGGCGACTCTCGCGATTGTGCTGGACCTGACGATTGAAGGACATCGCTGCATGGATAGCGAGATGGTAATCTCAACATCGCATTCGGGGGCGTCGATTTGCAGCTGGACCGCGGTTCTCTCGTGGTCCTGACGAACGACCCATGCGTCGTGCGTGGCAAAGCGCCGCGCGATTGGTGTCGAGTTTGAACTGGGTGTCCTGCCTGGCTTCTTTGGCCCGGGCGACCTGATCATCGCGGGAAATGTGACGACGGTCATGGGAAACGTCACGTGGCGATTGCCGAAGCCGCGCGAGTCGTCGCGACTGCGCGTGTACCTCGCGGGAGGCGCCGGTATCGTCCGCATCCGTTTGGAAGATGCGCTCGACGCGTTTTCGTCCAAGACGTCGCTTGCGGCCGGAAACGC
>DATIEW010000723.1:0-3540 GCA_035455585.1 Vicinamibacterales bacterium
GCTCGTACACGCGGCAGCCAGCGGGTAGTACGTCAAGGCAACGGCGCCGCTGGCCATCCAGAAGCCGGTCCCGGTCAGCAACGCGATGAGCGATCCCACAGCCACGACGCCACCGAGCTCCAGCACGGCAACGAGCAGCCGCCCCGCGGCACCGACGAGCGCCTCGGTGCGATCCTCGGCCAGCGTGAGCCGGAATGCGGCGTCGGATTCTGCCGCCCGGGGGCGGGGCGCGCCCGCCTCATCGGGAAAGAGCTCGAGAAATTCCTCGAGCACGGCCTCGGGCGCCAGTCCGACAATCTCGGCGTATCCACGTACGAACGCACGCCGGAAGATGCCCGGCGGCCATTTCGACGCGTCTCCCGCCTCGAGTTCCGCGAGCAGCGATCGGCTGATTTTGGTGGAGGCGGCAATCGCATCCAGGGAGATCCCGAGATGTTCCCTCTGCGCGCGGAGCCGCCGCCCGAAGCTCTGAGCCGTGGTGTTCATCAGTTCTCCGTGCGATGCACCGCCAGCCAGCGCTGGCTGACGCTGCCAGGTTCGACGCCACGACGGGTGGCGCGCCGCAACAAAGCGCGCAGCGCGATCGCCGTCACGATCGCCAGGGCAACACCCGCCGCGAGCAGTCCCGTCATCACCACAGAATTCGTCCCAGAGGAACTGAGTGAAGATACGTCTACTGGCGGACGAACGGCAACCAATTTCTGGGGGGCCCCGTCTCAGAGGCTCGAGCGGCTCCGGCTCCGCCGGCCTTGACACTGTTCTGGCGACCCTATGCTCGTGCTCAATGACCTTCGCTACGCGTTCCGCACGCTACGGCGATCGGCGGGACTGACGCTCGTCATTGTCGCGTCGCTCGCGATTGGCATCGGCGCCAACACCGCGATCTTCAGTGTGGTCAACGCCCTGCTGCTGAAGCCGCTTCCGTACCCCGACCCGGACCGGCTGGCGATGTTGTGGCTGCGCTCGCCGGGGATCAACATCCCGCAGGACTGGCCGTCGCCCGGGCAGTACATCGACATACAGCACGAGAACCGATCGTTTGCGGAGATGTCCATTTCGAGAGGCCGTATCGCCACATTGAGGGGACGAACCGGAGGTCCGCCGGGCGGCGATGCCGCCGAGCCGATGCGCGTGGAGGCGCTGGAAACGTCCTCCTCTCTGTTTCCGCTGCTGGGCGCCAGGCCGTTCCTCGGCCGGCTGCTTCGGCCAGACGAGGACAGGCCGGGACAACCGCCCGTCGTGATCCTCAGCCACGCGTTCTGGACTCGGGCGTTCGGCGCAGACCCGGAGATCGTCGGGGCGAAGCTCACGTTCAGCGGCCTTGCCAGCGGCGAGGTCGTGGGCGTGCTCGGACCCGACTTCCTGTTGAACGCCGAGATCATGCCGACCGTCGCCGGCATCCGGCAGGTGGACGTGTTCGTGCCGCTCCCGTTCGCGGCGGACGCCGTCACGACGCGCCGCGGCGACGAGAACTTCAACGTCATGGCCAGGCTGAAACCTGGCGTGACGATGGAACAGGCCAGGGCGGATGTGCTGGCGATCGCGGGTCGCATCCGTGAGAAAGACCAGCGGGACCGCACGTTCACGATCGACGTCGTGCCGCTCGTCGACTCGGTCGTCGGGAACGTCCGGCTGGCGGTTCTCGTGTTCCTCGGCGCGGTGACGCTGGTGCTGCTGATCGCCTGCGCCAACGTCGCGAACCTGCTGCTCACGCGCGCGACCGGGCGTCAGAGGGACGTCGCCGTCCGCACGGCCCTTGGCGCCAGCTGGGTGCGCCTGGCGCGGCAGCTGCTGACCGAGAGCCTGCTCCTCGGCCTGGTGGGCGGTGCGGCCGGACTCGTCGTCGCGAAGCTTGCGCTCGAGGTCGTGCGCCGCGTGAACCCCGGCAACATCCCGCGGCTCGAAGCCATCGGTCTCGACGGCACCGTCCTCGGCTTCACGTTCGCCGTGTCCGTTCTGACGGGCCTGCTGTTCGGCCTTGCGCCGGCGCTGCGCGCCGTTCGAGTGGATCTCAACTCGTCGCTCAAGGCCGGCGGCCGTCACACGCAAGGGGATGGAGGCCTGGGCAGCTCCCGCCCGCGGCTGCGCAGCCTGCTCGTCGTTTCCGAGGTCGCGATCTCCCTGATGTTGCTCGTCGGCGCCGGGCTTCTCGTCCGGAGCTTCGTGCGTCTGCAGCAGGTGCCGCCGGGCTTCGATCCGGGCGGCGTCATCTCGATGCGCCTTGGCGCGACGGCGCGCCAGTTCGACAATCGTGACGCCGCGGTCGCCTTCTACCGCGATCTGAGCGCGAAGATCGCCGCCGTGCCCGGCGTGACGATGCGCGGCGCGGTGACCTCGCTGCCTTTCACGGCATCGGTCGGCTGGGGATCGATCAACATCGAGGGCTGGACCCCGCAGCCCGGCCAGGAACTGCAGGTCGATCGACGCGCGGCAACGGCCGACTACTTCCGGACGATGGGGATTCCGCTGGTGGAGGGCAGGTTCTTCAGCGAATCGGACATGCCGGAGGCCGCCGAACCGGTCGCCATCGTCGACGAGTCGTTCGCCCGTCGCTTCTGGCCCGACGGCGACGCCGTGGGCAAGCACGTCTGGAACGATCCCGACCGCAAGCTGAGGATCGTCGGCGTCGTTGGCACCGTGAAGCAATATGGCCTCGACGTCGAGGGGCGCATCGTGGTGTATCAGCCGGCGCCCGACGCCGGCTGGCACGTCGCGAGGGTCTCTTCGGATCCGGCCGCGGCCAGCCGCGACATCGTGCGGGCGATCCGGGCGGCCGATCCGACGATGACCGTGGTGGATATCCAGACCATGTCGGATCGCATGAGTGCATCGCTGGCACGGCAGCGCTTCTCCACGCTGGTGCTGGGTGCGTTCGCGTCGTTTGCGCTGATCCTGGCGGTCGTCGGCGTGTACGGCGTGATGTCCCATCTGGTGACGCAAGGCTCCCATGATATCGGCGTGCGCATGGCCCTCGGCGCCGAACGGCGCCGCATCCTCTTCATGGTGCTTCGCCAGGGGCTGGAGCTGACCGGCGCCGGCATCGTGCTCGGCTTTCTCGGCGCGATGGCCGTTACGCGCGTCATGGCCAGCCTGCTGTTCGGCGTCAGCGCTACCGACCTCCTCACCTTTTCGACTGTCCCGCTGATCCTGGTCGCAACCGCGATGCTCGCAACCTGCCTGCCGGCGTTCCGCGCCACGCGCGTGGACCCCGTCGTCGCGCTGCGGGATGAATGAGGCTCCTTCCTAGCGTGGGGCTCCGCCCCACACCCCGGCTCGGTCGCTTGCGGGGCCCCTACGCCCGGCGCCGCTCCGTCCCACCCCACGATGCACAAAACGCATCGTGGGGGCCCCGGCTCGCAGGCGCGCCGTGCGCGCCTAGCCGGATGCTGAAAAACGCATCCTGAATGGCAAATGGGCAATGGCACATGGGCCAAATGCGCGTGTCTTGCCATGGCCCATTGGCCATTGCCCATCAGGCCGGGCTTTTCAGCGGCCTGCTCCCTGACGGGAAACGACCGGAGGCGCTCGAGCATCACGCAG
>DATIEW010000724.1:0-11123 GCA_035455585.1 Vicinamibacterales bacterium
CTCCGTGCGGGCGGCGGACTTCCGGCACATCGGCGTGTCGCTCGACGGCCTGTCGGTGCCCTGGCCGCTCCACCTCGTGCGGGGCCGGGACGACACGGGGTCGATTGCCCTGGTGAACAGCGATGTCCTCGACTCCGTCACGCTGGCGCCGGCTGCCTATCCGCAGCGCGCCGGCGCGCGCACGGGCGCCTGGATCGACTTCGGGCTTCGCGAAGGATCCCGCACGACGCCGCGCTTCCACGGCGCTGTCGGCGCAACCAACGCAGCCGCCGTGGCCGAAGGGCCCATCGCCGGCGGGCGCGGTTCATGGCTTGCGGCGGTGCGGAAGTCCTACCTCGACTGGCTCCTGCGCGCGCTCAGCGAGGAGGACGGGACCACCACGGCGTTTGGCTTCCTGGACACCCAGTCAAAGGTCGTGTTCGATCTCACGTCCCGACAGCAGATTCAGGTCATGGCGGTAGCCGGTCGCTCAGCCCTCCACGAAGGCGAGGTCGACCCCGGTCCCAATTCCATCCGGGAAGGGGACGCCGACACGGCGATTGTCACGCTCGGGGTGCGCTCGATCATCGGAGGAACGGTGCTCCGCCAGCGGGCGTTGTTCGTCTCGCAGGGCTTCTACAACGAAGGCGACTTCGGGCAGATGCTCGGCGAAGGTACGTCGCGGGACGTCGGATATCAGGCCGATCTGCGTGCTCAGGCCTGGCGGCGTCTGTCGGTCGAGGCTGGCGCAGAGTTCCGCGATCGGCACGAGTCGCGCACACTTCTCGATTACACGATCCGGCAGACGGGCGCTCCGCTGGAGGTCCGGCGCACCGACGCGTACTCCGGCTCCTCGTCGCTTGGCGCGGGCTACGCGCACCTGCTGTGGAGCGCGACCGACCGGCTCTCGATCAGCCCGGGCTTTCGCGTGGCCCATGCCACGATCACCGGCGAAACCACGGCGACGCCCTGGCTCCAGGCCGCGTGGCGAGGGGATGCCGTCAGCCTCAGAGCGGGCATGGGATCGTACCAGCAGTTTCCCGAATTCGACCAGCTGCTCTCGGCGAGTGGCCACCGGGATCTCTCGCGGGAGCGGGCGAGCCATTTCGACCTGTCGGTCGAACACCGGCTGACGCCCGCAGTGCGCTGGCAGGCCAACGTGTACGTGCGCGACGAGAACGACATGATTCGCCTCGAGGATTCCGAGACCCGTCTCGTCGACGGCATGGTGCAACCAGCCGGGATCGGCCGGTACGCCAACGCGCTCTCCGGCACGGCACGCGGCGTGGAGCTGACGATCGAGCGCCGGACGGTCAACGGGCTCACGGGGTGGGCGTCGTATGCGTTCGGACGCGCGCGCTACCGCGACCGGCTGACCGGCGAGTCCTACTGGGCGGACTTCGATCAGCGGCACAGCCTGAACCTGTTCGCGCAGTACCGGCTGTCGGGGCGCACGAACGTCAGCGCGAAGCTCCGCATCGGCAGCAACGTGCCGATCCCCGGCTATTTCGAGGCGCGCGACGGGAGCTACTACGTCGGTGAGACGCGCAACACGGTCCGCCTGCCCACCTATGCGCGCCTCGATCTCCGGGCCGATCGCACGTTCAATTTCACGCGCCGCCGCCTCACGCTGTTCGTCGAGGTGCTCAACGCGCTCGGCCGCTCCAACTACGGCCCGGCGGACGGTTTCATCCGCCTGCGCACGCTCGAAGCCGTGGACTACGTCGAGAAGCTCTTCCCGCTGCTGCCCGCGGCCGGCATCCTCATCGAGTTCTGACCAAGGCCCCACTTCGCCTGTCAAATCCCAAAGCCCAACTCCCAACTCCTAACTCCCAACGTGCAGTGCCAGAAGACGGATCGCCGTCATGAGGCTCCGGCCTGCTGGACGGCAACCCCTGACGCCAGGCTGACGCCGCACGATCCCAACTTGATATGTCACGTCGTGACATGTCATACTGTGCCTCATGTCGCCAGACCGTTCGGCCGACGCCGGGCCACTCTCCACCGTCGCCGTCGAAGTGCTCCTGGCGCTGGCCACGGGGCCGAAGCACGGCTACGCGATCAAGCGCGAGATCGAGGACCGCATCGGCGACGACTTCGTCCTGGGCTCCGGCAGCCTCTACCAGGCGTTGCAGCGGCTCGAGCGCCGTGGCCTCATCGCGGAACGCCGCGCCGCCGCGCCCGGCGACGCCCGCCGCGGCCGCGTGTACGCGCTCGAAGCCGAGGGCCGCCGGGTGCTGGCCGCCGAGCTCGGCCGAATGCAGCGGGTGCTCGGCCACGCGAAGCGCCGGCGCCTCGCCATCGGACCGGAGCGCACATGACCGCCCGGCCCTCTCGCGTCGATCGTCTGCTCTTCCGCATCCTGGTTCGGTTGTACCCTCCCCCGTTTCGCGCGCGTTACGGCCGCGATCTCGCAGACGCGTTCGAGCGCGATCGCGTTCGCCCCCGGTTCGCAGGCTTCCTCGGCGCGATCCGGTTCTGGCGTCTCACGATCGCCGACGCCCTCCACACGGCGTGGTGCGAGCGCCGTGACGGCGCTGGCGCGGCTGCTCCGTTCGCGCTGACGCCGGCAGGCACACTCGCCGACCTCCGATCGGCGGCCCGTGGCCTCGTCCGGCAGCCAGGCTTCGCCCTCGCCGCAATCCTCACGCTGGGCCTGGGAATCGGCGCCACGACGACCGTCTTCGCCATCATCGACGCCGTGCTCCTCACTCCCCTGCCATATCCGGATGCCCACCGCCTCGTGCGCGTCTACGAGCGGGAGCGCGCCAACCCCGCCGCATTGATGGTCGCGTACGGTAACTACGAGGATCTGCGCGACCAGAGTGAGGTGTTCGACGAGCTGGCTATCTGGGCCTACGCCTCGCACGCGCTCACCGGCGTCTCGCCCGCCCGCCAGCTCCGCACGCGTGAGACCTCCGAGAATTTCGCGGCAGCGCTGGGAGTGCGCCCGGCCCACGGACGCTGGTTCGACCGCGCCGACATCGACAGTGGCGCCCGGCGGGTCGTACTGTCGCATGGGCTCTGGCAGGCGGTTTTCGGGGGCCGACCGGGCGTCGTCGGCATGACGGTGCGACTCGGCGACGAGCCGTACGAGGTCGTCGGCGTCATGCCGCCGGGCTTCGAGTTCCCGAGCCGCGCGGACGCGTGGATCCCCCTCGAGCCGGTGACCGACGAGGTCGGGCGGCGGACCCGCCACCGTCACAACATGATCGGCCGGCTGCGCCCGGGCGTGACGGTCGCTGCGGCGGTTCGGCGCCTCGATGCCTTGGCCGCGCGGCTCGAAGCGGCCTACCCGGACTTCAACCGTGGCAATTTCTTCGAACCGCGCCTCCTTCTCGACGACGTCATCGCGGGACGCGATCGGGCGCTCGCCCTCTTTGGCGTCGGCGTGATGGTCCTGCTGCTGATCGGCTGCGTCAACATTGCGTCGATGGCGCTCGCCCGATCGGTCGGCCGTGTGCGTGAACTGGCCGTGCGGGCCGCCATCGGCGCGTCTCCGCTGCGTCTGGCCTCGCTCGTCGCGAGCGAGCTGACGATCGTCGCAGCCGCCGGCGCCGGCGTCGGCCTCCTCATCGCCCATATGAGCGTACAGGCCGTTCTGGGGCTGGGGGGATCGCTCGTTCCCCGCGCCGGCGAGGTCCCGGCGATCAGTCCGCGTGTGCTGGTGTTCGCCACCCTGCTGTCGCTCGGCTGCGGCCTCGGCGTCTCGCTGCTCCCCATCCTCGCCAACCGCCGGCTCGCCGCCGACGGATCGACGGCAGCCCTGCGCGGGACGGCGGCGTCGGCCTCGCCGGCTGTCGTGCGGGGCCGGCGCATCCTGGTCGCCGCGCAGCTCACCCTCGCCTTCGTGCTCGCCACGGGCGCGGGCCTGCTGCTGCGAAGCTACGACAGGCTCGTGTCGGTCGACACGGGCGTCGTCGCCGACAGGGTCCTGACGATGAACATCCAGGTGCCGGACGCCAGGTATCCCAGACCCGATCAGGTCGCGCGGTTCATCGACGGCGTTCTGGATCGGATCGAAGCCCTGCCCGGCATCGAGCGCGCCGGCGCGACGCTCACGCCGCCGGTGAACGACAACGGGTGGTACAACCTGCTGACCGTCAGCGGCCGGCCGGTGGCTCGACCCGACCTGCCGCCCATCAGCTACGTCGTCGCCAGTGCTGGATACCTCGACGCGATCGGAGTGCCGCTCCTTGCAGGGCGACTCTACGAGCGCGGCGAGCCTCGCGGTGAAGCCGTGGCCGTCCTCAACGAGGCGGCCGCCGCCAGGCACTTTCCGGGCGAAGATCCAATCGGCCGCCGCATTCTCGGATCCGACAACGGCGACCTGCCGTGGGCGCGAGTCATCGGGGTCGTCGGGAACATCCGCCAATCGCTCACGCGCGATGCCGTCCCGGAGGTATTCGTGCCGATCGCGCAGGACCGGGTGCTGAGCTTCGTGATCGTCGTACGGACCAGCGGCGAGGATCCGCTGCAGGCAGCTCCATCCGTGCGCGCGGTCATCGAACAGGCGGATCGAGACGTTCCAGTCGGACGCATCATGACGCTCGTCGAACGCATTGGCGAGAACGTCACGCGCCCGAAGTTCACGGCGGCGATCATGACGGCAACGGCGGCGCTGGCGCTGCTGCTCGCCGCGGCCGGCGTCTTCGGCGTCGTCTCGTACTCGGTCGCGGCGCGCCGGCGCGAGTTCGGCATCCGGATGGCGATGGGCGCGACCGGTTCGCGCGTCGTGCGCCAGGTGATGGGCGAGGGACTCGCGCTGGCCGGGGTTGCCATCGCGATAGGCATCGCGGCCGCGCGAGCCGGGGCCGGGTGGATCGAGAGCCTGCTCTTCGACGTGCGCGCTGCCGATCCCGTGGTCTATGCGGGCGTCGGCCTGGTCGTTCTCGCGGTCAGCGTCGCGGCCGGACTCGCGCCGGCGTTCCGCGCGACGGCGTGCGACCCGCTGATCGTCCTGCGCGAGGAGTAGATCAGCGGTCGTCTCCATTCGGAGCGCCAGCGTCGGCAACGTTCGAGCCCCCTGCTCCCGTCCAAGCGAACAACGTGATCACACTGACCAGACGGGAGTTTGCCGCGGCCCTGTCTATCGCCGCACTGAGGCCCCTTCGAGGACCGCGCGTCCAGGGATCGCCGGGACTGGATGGAATCCGGCCTCCCGCCGACGAGTTTCTCAGGACTCTGCGGAACCTGATGGGAATTGCAGGGGTTCCAGGGTCGAGCATGGGCGTGATGCGAGGGGGCAAGCTTGTCTGGGAGCGCTATGAAGGTGTCAGCGACGTCTCGACTCGGGAGCCGGTCACCGCGGAATCCCTGTTTCCTGCGGCGTCGCTGGGAAAGCCCGTCTTCGCCTACGCGGCGATGCGTCTGGTGGACGACGGAACGCTCGATCTCGATCGGCCGCTCAAGTCGTACGTCGCGGATCACGCGCCGGCGGACCCGCGCGGCGACAAGGTCACCGCGCGGCACGTGCTGAGCCACACGAGCGGATTCCGCAACTGGCGCGGCTCGATGAATCAGCCCCTCGTGCCCGAGTTCGAGCCCGGCAGCCGGTTTCGATACTCGGGAGAAGGCTTCTACTATCTCCAGCGGGCGGTCGAGAAAATCACGGCGGGCGCCTTCGAGCAGTTCATGCAGCAGCGCCTGTTCGGACCGTTCGGGATGCGCTCGTCGACCTATGCGTGGCGCGACGACACCGATGCCCGCCTGGTCACCGGTCACGATCGCGGCAGTGCTGCACGGTCGCAGAGCCGCGATTTCGCGGGACGTCTGCTCCAGTACGCTCGAGCGCAGGACAGGCCGCTGTCGTCCTTCACCCACGAGGACATCGTCGCGGCCATGGCGGCGATCAAGCCCTCACCACCGCCGCTGCCGAACTTCATGATCCCGAATTCGGCCGGGAGCCTGCTGACGACCGTCACCGACTACGCCGCCTTTCTGAACCACGTGCTGGCGCCCTCGGGACACGCCGCAGAAGTCGCGCCCGGGACGGTTCGGCAGATGCTCGCACCCGCCACGCGGATCAACACCGCCATCTCGTGGAGCCTCGGGTGGGGACTCGAAGGCCACGAGGGCCGCGATTACATCTGGCACTGGGGCGATAACGGCAACTTCAAGAACTTCGTGCTCGCGCATCTCCCCTCGCGCTCCGCAATCGTCGTCTTCACGAACGGCCACAACGGTCTGCGGGTCGCCGAAGCGGTCGTCGCGGCCGCCTCGGGCCACGAGCATCCCGCGTTCGACTGGCTGTAGTGGACCGTCCGGATTCGCACGATCCCATCCCGTAACCGCTCGCCCGGCCGCCCGCCCGCTCCCGCAGAATCCCAGCAATCGGCAGACTGGCCGCGACCGGATGTGCGGGTACATGGCGTGCACGCACCGTACGCCATGCGCGCTCTGTGGGACGACGCCCGATTCGGTGCACGGCTGCTGGCTCGCACCCCCGGATTCACTGGCGCCGCCCTGACAACACTCGCGCTGGGCATTGGCGTGGGGACAGCGTTCTTCAGTTTCGTGGACGCGGTTTTCCTGCGGCCCCTCGGCGTGGCGGATTCCGACCGCCTGGTCCACGTCCACCAGACACGGAACGGCGCGGGTGCCTTCCCGCTGTCCCTGACCGATTACTTCCATTTCCGCAATCACGCGCGGTCGTTCACCGAGTCGGCCGCCCATTACCCTTCGGCTCCCCTTCATGTCGTGATCGACGGCGAGCCACTTGCGGTTACCGGTAGCGTCGTGACAGCCGGCTACTTTCGACTGCTCGGACTGCGGCCGGCGCTCGGCCGGTTCTTCCTCGAAACAGAGGATCGGGTCCGCGATCGCGACGCCGTCGTCGTCGTCAGCCACGCGTTCTGGCAGCACCGGCTCGACGGAAGCCCGGCCGTGCTCGATCGGTCCATCCTGATCAACGGCCGCTCGTTCTCGGTCGTCGGCGTTGCGCCGGCTGGGTTCAGCGGAGTGATGCCCGGTGTGGGTGTGTCAGATGTATGGATACCGAGCGCCATGTTCCAGGTCGGCTATCGGTACTGCGATGCGTTCGCCCCCGGCTGCACGATCGTCCAGATGATCGCCCGGCTTGCTCCGGGCACCAGCTTCGAGCGCGCGGGCGCCGAGCTCGACGCGCTCGCTCGCCAGCTCGAAGCATCGCATCCCGCCACCAACGCCACCCTCGGAGCGCGCGTCGTGCCCGCGCGCGGGCTGTCCCCGGCGGCGCAGCAGGAGACCGTCACGATAACCGGGCTGCTCCTGGCCGGGGCGGCGATGGTACTCCTGGTGACCTGCGCGAACGTCGGCGGCCTGCTCCTCGTGCGTGGTGTGAAGAGGCGGCGCGAGATCGCAATCCGGCTGGCGCTCGGCGCCGGCAGGTGGCGCGTGGTGCGGCAGCTCTTCACCGAAACGACACTGCTCGCCGCCATCGGCGGCGCCCTCGGGCTGCTGGTCGCGACATGGGGCAACGAGCTGCTCAGGTCGTTCTACTCGACCGACTATGCGGGCCGGCAACTGCAATTCGACGTCGGGATTCGCGGCTGGATACTCGCCACGACGGCGGGTCTGTCGCTGCTGGCCGCAGTCCTGAGCGGCGTGGCTCCCGCCGTGCTCACCAGCGCCACCAACGTCGTCGCGTCGCTGAAGGCCACCACCGCTGGCGGCTCCGCGCGGCCGACGAGAGTGCGCGACGGGCTGGTCGTGGCGCAGATCGCATGCGCGATGGCGCTGCTCGCCGGTGCGGGGCTCCTCGTTCGCAGCCTCCAGGACGTCGCGCGCGGGCCGGGCGTCGACACGAGCCGGATCATCCTGCTCAGGCTGCGGCCAAGCCTCGTCGCGTACGACGGGGCGAAAGCAAGGGCCTTCCAGGAGGAGGTCATCCGGCGGCTCGAGCTGCTGCCGGGCGTCGAGGCGGCGAGCGCCGGCGAGTCGCTGCCGATTCTCGCATGGAGCTCCCGCTTCAGCGTGACATCGGAACTGGACGGCACAGCGCCCGAACGGCTGGAGGTGGGTGGAAGCCGGATTGGGGATCGCTACTTCGAGGTCATCGGCACAGCTGCGCTCGAAGGGCGCGAATTCGAGCGGTCGGACCGGACGGACAGCCGGCCGGTAGCAATCGTCAACGACGTGCTGGCGCGGCAGCTCTGGCCCGGCGAACGGGTCGTGGGGCGCACGCTGCGGGTCGATGACCGCACGGTCACGATCGTCGGAGTCGTGCCGGACGTGCAATACCGCACCATCAACGATCCGCCGGCGCCGTATCTCTACTTGAACTACTGGCAGCAGGAGCCTTCGGAGGGCTGGTCAGCGGATTCCCGCACCCACGTCAGGGTGACGGGCGACGCGGGCGCGATGATGACACGCATCCGGCGGGAGATCGCGGCAGTCGATCCGAACGTTCCCCTGCAGGAGGACTATCCGCTGGAAACCCGGGTGGCCTTCACGTTCCGCAACGTGCGAATGGCGATGACGATGCTGTCGAGCTTCGGCGTGCTGGCGCTGGTGCTGACGGCCGTCGGCCTTTACGGAGTCGTAGCGTTCGCCACGAGCCTTCGCATGCGGGAGATCTCCATCCGGCTCGCCCTCGGCGCCAGACCGGACCAGGTGCGAAGGCTGATCGTGAGCCGGGGCCTCAGGCTGGCCGCGCTGGGCTGCGCGCTGGGGCTCGCCGGCGCGCTCGCCGGAACGCCGTGGCTGGCAACGATGCTCTACGGAGTGAGACCGCACGATCCCGGCACGTTCGCGATCGCAGCGGCCATCCTGACCGTGGTTGCTCTGGCCGCCAGCAGTCTTCCCGCATGGCGCGCGACGAGAGTCGATCCCGCGATCGTCCTGCGACAGGAGTAAGTGAGAAGAAACCGCATCAACTCCCAGTCTCCAACTCCCAACGCCCAAAGGGATTGGCTTGGCGGTTCTTTCTGGAACTTGAAGGGGTAATTCACGGCGCTCAGCCCGTGAGACGCAACGGGCTCCAGCGACCAAGCCCAGAGTCAGAAGGCTTGGATGTTGGGAGTTGGCAGTTGGGAGCTGACACGGACGACTATTTCCAGCTCGACGGGCGGGTGAACCTTGCCGGCAACCTGGGCTTCTTGTCCGGCTCGGGCTCGGGCCCGCCCGAGGCCGCCGCGATCTCCCGCTCCAGCTCCGCTTCGTCGGGCAGCCCGGCCAGCTGATCCACGAACATGAGCGAATGCTGCGACGGGATATCGAACTTCTTGCCGCAGCTCTTGCAGGTCACCTGTTCGTCGAGCCGAAGCAGGTAATCGCGCAGCTTGGCGAACTTCGCGCGGTCGGCCTCGTCGGCGCCAGGCGGCGGGTGTCCCTTCCTGGTGCGGCGTACCCACCTGATGCTGAAGTCGCCGGTACGCCTGCACCTGGGGCATTGATACCGGCCCTGCCGGGTTTCGGGCCTGTCGGTGAAGAAAGCGCTTTCGTCGAGAGCCATATGTCTATCGCAGCGGACCCTCGGGCTGACATCGGGGTCCTTCGAGAATTCTATTGTATTTCGGTCGTCGCCATCTACACGCCTCCGCCACCACCTCGACCGAGGCACGAGCGGAACACGTCCATCGGGATCCGATGGGTCCGTCTTTTCCCATTCGTCGCAGCTCGCCTATCGGTTGAGGCACTCCGCGCATCGAGCGGACGCCATCGTTCCGTGCATTTTGTGATTGCCGTCCCGTCCGGTTGAAGTGTAGCGTTACGCGTCCATCAGAGGAAGCCATCAGCTACCAACCGCCAACTTCCAATTCCCAATTGCCAAGGCTCACGCACGCGACCTCGATCGCCGCCTTCCTGGTTGCTGCGGCGCTCTCCGGGCAACAACCGGCCGCGCCGCCGCCGCCCTTGCCGGACATGTCCGTACCGGCCGGCGCGGCGCGTATCGAGCAGACGTCGGCCGGGGAAGGCGACCGCGCCACCCTCGTGGCCGGCTTCGAGGGGTTGGGCGAGAGCTTCGAGGGGCCCCAGGGGAAGGCGACTCTTCGCAATCCCTCGGACAACAGCATCGCCGTCGGTCCGGACCACGTCATGGTCACGGTCAACTCGCGGATGGCGATCTTCACGAAGAAGGGGCGGAGGTTCGACACGTCCGGAACGCCGCTGTACGGTCCGGTCAACACCAACAACGTTTTCAGGGGCTTCGGCGGGCAGTGCGAGGCCCTGAACAACGGCGATGTGGTCGTCCGCTACGATCAGCTCGCGGACCGCTGGCTGATCGTCATGCCGCTCTTCCGGCGGGGCCCCGTGCGCGCCGACCAGCCGCCCGAGTGGAGGGCGGCCGACACCGCGTACACCAGCCCTCCCGGCGTCGCGGGTCAGCCGGGACGCGCCGTGCCGCTCTACCAGCCGCCGCCGCCCGATCCGTCGACGCAGCCGACCACCGTGCCACGACCGCCGGGAGGCCGGGGCACGCAGCCAGGTCCGCAGGGTCCGTACTCGATGTGCTATGCCATCAGCGTCGGCCCCGATCCGTTCGGTCCGTACTACCGCTACGAGTTCCTCCGGCCGCTGTTCCCGGACTACCCGCGCACGGCGGTCTGGACCGACGGATACTACACGGCGACCAGCACCGGCGACGATGTCATCCAGAAACACGCGTGCGTGGTCGAGCGCGCGCGCATGGTGAAGGGGGAGCCGGCCTCCGAGCTGTGCTTCGTCATCGACGGCGTCAACTTCCTGAACAACGCCGACATTGACGGCACACGCGTGCCGCCCCGCGGCGCGCCGAACATCATGATGGCCACCGGCGGCACGCAGCTGAAGGAGGTCCTCGAAGACGACGGCGTGTACGCGTGGAACATCTTCGTGGACTGGAAGAATCCGGAGAAGACGAGGCTCGCCGGGCCGGTCAAGATCACCGTCGCACCGTACCGGTACCTCTGCGGCGGGCAGCTGACCCACTGCGTCCCGCAGCCCGGCAGCGAGCGGCGCCTCGACGCGCAGGGGGACAAGATCATGTCGCGGCTCGTCTACCGGCGGCTCCGCGACCGCGAGTCGATCGTGGCGGTCCATTCAGTGAACACCGCGGTCGGAGGCGGCGGCGTCCGGTGGTACGAGCTCACCGTCAACCGCGGCCGCTCGGTCGCGCTGCGCCAGCAGGGTACCTACGCGCCAGACGGCTATTACCGCTGGATGGCGACCCCGGCGATTGATCG
>DATIEW010000725.1:0-5621 GCA_035455585.1 Vicinamibacterales bacterium
GCTTCAGCCCGAGGGCGGACTGTCCTCCTACCCTCATCCCTGGCTGATGCCCGGGTTCTGGCAGTTCCCCACCGTCTCGATGGGCCTCGGGCCGATCATGGCCATCTACCAGGCGCGGTTCAACCGGTATCTGGAGGACCGCGGGCTGAAGAAGCCGCTGAGCACGAAGGTCTGGGCGTTCATCGGCGACGGCGAGACGGACGAGCCGGAGGCGCTCGGCGCTATCAGCCTGGCCGCGCGCGAGAAGCTCGACAACCTGATCTTCGTCATCAACTGCAACCTGCAGCGGCTCGACGGCCCGGTGCGCGGCAACGGCCAGATCATCCAGGAGCTGGAGGCGATCTTCCGGGGCGCCGGCTGGAACGTCATCAAGGTCATCTGGGGCAGCGACTGGGATGCGCTGCTGGCCAAGGATATCGACGGCCTGCTCGCCAAGCGGATGGGCGAAGTCGTGGACGGCCAGTATCAGAAGTACGCCGTCGAATCGGGGGCCTACCTCCGGGAGCACTTCTTCGGCACCGATCCGCGGCTGCTCGACATGGTCCGGCATCTCTCCGACGACCAGCTCAAGAAGATGCGCCTGGGCGGCCACGATCCGCAGAAGGTCTACAACGCGTACAGGTCGGCCGTGGAGCACAATGGCCAGCCGACGGTCATCCTCGCGCGCACGATCAAGGGATACGGCCTGGGCGAGGCTGGCGAGGGCAAGAACATCACCCACCAGCAGAAGAAGATGAACGAGGGGGATCTCCGCTCGTTCAGGACCCGGTTCGGCATTCCCATCTCCGACGACGAGATCGCGGACGCGCCGTTCTACCGCCCGCCGGACGACAGCGTCGAGCTGCAGTACCTGCGCGATCGCCGCAAGGCGCTCGACGGCTTCGTGCCCGCGCGCACCGTGCGCGTGGAGCCGCTCTCCGCCCCCGGCGACTCGCTGTTCGAGGAGTTCTTCAAGGGCACCGACGGCCGGAAGGCGTCGACCACGATGGTCTTCGTGCGGCTGCTCTCCAAGCTGCTGCGCGACAAGGAGATCGGCGATCTGATCGTGCCGATCGTCCCGGACGAGGCCCGCACCTTCGGGATGGAGTCGCTCTTCCGCGCGGTCGGCATCTACTCGCACGTCGGCCAGAAGTACGAGCCGGTCGACATGGACACGCTCCTCTACTACAAGGAGGCGCAGGACGGGCAGATCCTCGAGGAGGGGATTACCGAGGCCGGCTCCATGTCGTCGTTCATCGCGGCGGGCACCGCGTATGCCACCCACGGCGTCAACACTATTCCCTTCTTCATCTTCTATTCGATGTTCGGCTTCCAGCGCGTTGCCGATCTCATCTGGGCCGCTGCCGACTCCCGCGTCCGCGGCTTTCTGCTGGGCGCTACGGCCGGCCGGACGACGCTGGCCGGCGAGGGGCTGCAGCATCAGGACGGCCAAAGCCACGTCTATTCGCTCTCCGTACCCAATTGCGTCTCGTACGACCCGGCGTTCGCGTACGAGCTGGCGGTCATCATCCAGGACGGCATCCGGCGGATGTTCAAGGACCAGGAGAGCGTCTTCTACTACCTGACCGTCATGAACGAGCAGTATGCGATGCCCCGGATGCCCGAGGGCGCGCGCGAGGGCATTCTCAGGGGGATGTACCGCCTCGACGGCGCAGCCGCCTCGAATGTCGCGCGTCGGGCCCAGCTGCTCGGCAGCGGGGCGATCCTGAACGAGGTCATCGCGGCGCAGAAGCTGCTCGAGACGTACGACGTTGCCGCGGACGTGTGGAGCGTGACGAGCTACCAGGAGCTCTATCGGGACGGCCACGCGTGCGACCGGTGGAACATGCTGCATCCCGGCGAGGCGCCACGCGTAGCCTACGTGGCGCAGTGCCTGACCGACGCTCCGGGCGTGATCGTGGCCGCGTCGGACTACCTGAAGGTCCTGCCGGACACTGTCGACCGCTGGATGCCGCGGCGTGTGCGCTCGCTCGGCACCGATGGGTTCGGCCGCAGCGACGATCGCGCGGGGCTGCGCAATTTCTTCGAGGTGGACGCGCGCTTCATCGCGCTCGCCGCGCTCACCGAACTCGCGCAGGAAGGGCACATCGATCGCGGGGTCCTCGCGGAAGCTATCCGCGGGTGGGAGATCGATCCGGAGAAGGCCAACCCTGCCAGGAGTTGACCTTGATCTGACAATTCATTCGCGCAAGGCAGCGAGGTGGGAACGGAGGACGACGGAGAAAACGGAGGGATCTCACCACGGAGGCACGGAGGGCACGGAGGGATCCGCCACGCTGGGTGCACCGACACCACGGTGGCGCCGCGCTACGATACACGGTGACCTTGCGTGCGTCCTCAGTGCCCTCCGCGTCTCCGTGGTGAGATTGCTCCGTGCTCTCCGAGCCTCATTGGTGAAACCTCGCGTGACAATCAATTGACGGAGGGACGAAGGGGGACGAACGACGAACTCCGTTGCCTCAGCCCCTGACAGACTTCGATGACTTCAGAACTCAAGCTCCCCGAACTGGGAGAGAACATCACGACCGGCGATGTCGTGCGCGTGCTCGTCTCGGCCGGGGACGCGCTCGAGAAAGATCAGCCCGTCCTGGAGCTCGAGACGGACAAGGCGACGATCGAGGTGCCCTCGACCCTTAGCGGCACGGTCCGCGATGTGAAGGTCAAGCAGGGAGACCGCGTCAACGTCGGCCAGGTCGTGCTCGTCGTCGAGGACGGCGCGGCGGAAGCCGCCCCGAAGCGCGCCCGCGCCAGGAACGAGCAGCCGGCCGAACCGCCCGCTCCCCCTGAGGGAGCCGCGCGACCTGCGACACAAGCTGAGCAACCTGCGAAGCGGGAACAGGAGACGAAGGGTTCCGAGGCGGGTGTAAGCCAGGCGCCGGCCGGCCGCCAGAAGCCGCGCGGCGAGGTCGTGGAGATGAGCCGGGGGCCGCGAAGCGTTTCGCCGCCAGCGCAGCCTGATGCGCCTCAGGAGGGACCCTTACCTCCCGCCTCCCCGTCCGTGCGCCGCCTCTCGCGGGAGCTCGGCGTGGACATCCGCCGCATCCGCGGCAGCGGCGTCGATGGCCGCATCACGACGGAAGACGTTCAGGCCCACGTGAAGCAGGCCATGAGCGGACAGGGCGCGGCGGCCGGCGCGGCAGCCGCGGAGCTCCCGGACTTCGGCAGGTGGGGCGACATCGAGCGGAAGCCGATGAGCAACATCCGCCGGAAGACGGCCGAGCATCTGGCCAGCGCGTGGAACACCATTCCGCACGTGACCCAGCACGACCGTGCGGACGTCACCGCCCTCGAAGCGCTCCGCAGGCAGCATGGACCGCTCGTCGAGAAGGCCGGCGGGAAGCTGACCATCACGGCAATCGCGTTGAAGATCGTCGAACGCGCGATCCATCGCTTCCCCCAGTTCAACGCGTCGGTGGACATGGCGGGCAGCGAGATCATCTACAAACGGTCGATCCATATCGGCGTGGCGGTGGACACCGAACGCGGGCTGCTCGTACCGGTGATCCGCGACGTCGACCGCAAGGGGCTCATCGAGCTGTCGGTCGAGCTGTCGAAGGTGTCCGAGAAGGCCCGCGCCGGCAAGCTGTCGCTCGAGGAGATGCAGGGCGGCGGGTTCACGATCACCAACCTCGGGGGCATTGGCGGCACGGCCTTCACGCCGATCGTCAACTGGCCCGACGTGGCTATCCTCGGGATCTCGCGCAGCGCGCACGAGCCGCTCTGGACCGGCGAGCGGTTCGAGCCGCGTCTGATGCTCCCGCTGTCCCTCTCGTACGACCACCGCGTCATCGACGGCGCCGACGCAGCACGCTTCCTGCGCTGGGTGGCCGAAGCCTTCGAGCAGCCCTTCGTCATGAGTCTCTAATAGAATGCTGAATGCTGAGTGATGAACGACGGGGCGCTACTCAGCACTCAGAGCGTATGAAGAGATGCGACAGGTGCGGTCGGCGGGTGGGCGCCGAAGCTCGTCGGCCCGAAGGCGCCTCGGCCTACGCGCGGAAAAACGCGCCTCCGGCGCCCGCCTGACGATGGCCGCTCCGGCTCGGGTGGTCCGCAGGCCGGCGCCCAATCGGTTGGGCGGCCGGGTGATCCCTGCGACCCTGGCGAATCAGCGCCTCCGCGGATCGGTCCGCCTGCGGCGCATTTTTCGGAACTGACAGCGCGCTGGCCGCATCGCGCCTCGGTCCGACGTGCTTCATCGCTGACCCGCTGACCGGGTGCGAAGGTCCGCATTCCTTCACACGCTCTCAGCAATCACCATGCCTGACTCCACTCAACTGGTCGTGATTGGCGCCGGTCCCGGCGGCTACGCGGCGGCGTTCTACGCCGCCGATCGTGGCCTCCAGGTCACCCTCGTGGATCCGGAGCCGAACCCTGGCGGCGTCTGCCTCTACCGTGGGTGCATTCCTTCAAAAGCGCTGCTGCACGTTGCACGCGTAGTGGCTGAAGCCAGACATGCCGAGGCCTGGGGCGTCACGTTCGGCCCGCCGGCGATCGACCTCGACAAGGTGCGCGCCTTCAAGGACAGGGTCGTGACGCAGCTCACAGGGGGCGTCGGGCAGGTGGGCCGCATGCGGAAGATCACCTACATCGAGGGACGTGCTGCGTTTCGGGACGCCCGGACGGTGGAGATCACGCGAACCAGCGACGGGAGAGCCGATACGCGGGCCTTCGACCATGCGATCATCGCGACCGGGTCGCGCCCGACAGCCGTTCCGGGGTTGTCCATCGAAAGTCCGAGGGTCATGGACTCGACCGCGGCGCTCGACCTGCCGGACCTGCCAGCCACACTGCTGGTGGTCGGCGGAGGCTACATCGGCCTCGAGCTGGGCACCGTCTATGCCGCGCTGGGGTCGAAGGTCACCGTCGTCGAGATGACTGATGGCCTGCTGCCCGGGGCGGACCGCGATCTCGTCAACGTGCTCGCCCGCCGGGTCGAATCGATCTGCGAGGCAGTGCTCCTCGAAACGAAAGTCGTATCGGTGAGAGAGGTAACAGAGGGCGTCAGGGTGACGCTCGAGGGTGCGCTTCCCGAGGGGATGCCAGCGGAGCAGACGTTCGACCGGGTGCTGGTGGCGGTTGGACGTCGTCCGAATTCGGCGGTGCCCGGGCTGGACAGGACGCGCGTCCGGGTCGGCGAACGAGGGTTCATCGAAGTCGACGCGGCCCGGGCCACGGCCGAACCGTCGATTTACGCGATCGGGGATGTCGTGGGAGAGCCGATGCTCGCCCACAAGGCGTCGCACGAAGCGCGCGTCGCCGTCGACGCCATCCTCGGCGAGCGCGTCGCGTTCGAGCCGCTCGCGATTCCGGCCGTCGTGTTCACGGATCCGGAGCTGGCGTGGTGCGGGCTGACCGAAACGGAGGCCGCCAGACAGCGGCGGAAGGTCGCCGTCGCGCGCTTCCCGTGGGGGGCGTCGGGACGCGCGATTACGCTCGATCGCACCGATGGCATGACGAAGCTGGTGCTGCATCCCGACAGCGGACGCGTGCTCGGCGTTGGCATCGTCGGGCCTGGTGCGGGCGAACTGATCGCCGAAGGTGTGCTCGCGGTCGAGATGGGCGCGAATGCCAGCGACGTGAAGATGAGCATTCACCCGCACCCCACGCTGTCGGAGACG
>DATIEW010000726.1:0-2201 GCA_035455585.1 Vicinamibacterales bacterium
GAACACCTGCCCCGCGCCCTGGGCCACACCGCCGTGGAGCTGCCCCGCGACGATCGCGTGGTTGATGACGGTGCCGATGTCGTCCACTGCGCAGTAGGACACGATTTCCGTCGCACCGGTGTCGGGATCGACCTCGACCTCGGCGATATGGCAGCCGTTCGGCCACGTGTGCCCAAATTTGCCGTCCGCCTTGAAGGTCAGGGTCCCCGCCTTCGCAAGATCCGCGAGCTTCACGACGGCATTGGACGCGCTGGTGGTGAATTCGCCGCGCGCGTAGGTAACCTGCGACGGCTCGACGCCGAGCTCGAGTGCGGCGAGTGCCTTCCCTTCGTCGATCAGCTTGAGCGCCGCCAGGTGACAGACGCTGCCCGCGCCGACGGTGCTGCGCGATCCGCCGGTGCCGTTGCCCTTCAGCTTCGTGCCGGGCGCGCATTCCACGATCTTCACCTGTCCGGGCGCGATCTCCAGCGCTTTCGCGACGATCTGCGCGTACGTCGTCTCGTGGCTCTGGCCCTGCGACTTGGCGACCGTGAACGCGGTGACCGTGCCGCCCGCGTCGAGCTGGATCTCGACCTCGTCCACGGGTGCGTTGCCGAGTCCGGTGTTCTCGATGACGGTCGAGATGCCGATGCCCCTCAACTTCCCTGCCGCCTTCGATTTCGCGCGGCGCTCCGCGAAGCCCTTCCAGTCGGCAAGCTTCAGCGCCTTTTCCAGCATGCCGGGCAGGTCGGCTTTCTCGTAGATGCCGCCGTAGACGCCGGCGGTCGGCGACGAATACGGGAACGCGGACGGCGGAATGAAGTTGCGACGCCGCAGCTCGGCCGGGTCCATGCCGATCTCCGCCGCGGCCTGGTTGACGAGGCTCTCTACGGCGTATGCGACGTCCGGACGGCCGGCCCCGCGGTAGGAGGCCAGCGGCGTCGTGTTCGTGAGCGGAATGCGATAGGTCGCGTAGAGCGCCGGTATCAGGTAGACGCCGGTCATGCAGTTGGTGGTGTTGCGCACGTGCCCCTGCGCGCCGGGCGAGAGATACGCGCCCAGGTCAACGATCCAGTCGATGCGCATCGCCAGGAACTTGCCGTCGCGGTCGAGCGCGAGCTGCCCGTGGGCGATCATGTTGCGGCCGTGCGCGTCGCTCAAGAAGCCCTCGCTGCGCGTGCAGACCCACTTGACGGGCGCGCCCAGCGATCTTGCGGCGATCATAAGCGCGATGTATTCCGGGTAGGCGCCCGAGCGCTGGCCGAAGCCGCCGCCGACGTCGCGCACCTCGATGACGAGCTTGTCCTGCGGAACCTTCGTGTAGTTCGAGATCTGGTTGCGCAGCGTGGTGACGCCCTGCATCGGGGAGTGGATGCGGTAGGTTTCCGTCGCCGCGTCGTAGGCGACGAGGCACGCCCGCGGCTCCATGGGATTCGGGGCGACGCGCGTCGACACGATCTTCGCGCGCGTCACGTGCGCGGCGGCGGCAAAGGCCGCCTCGACCGCATTCCGATCGCCGATCTCGGCTTCCCACGCGAGATTGCCCGGGATCTCGTCGGCAAGCAGCGGCGCGCCCTCGGCGAGCGCGGCTTCCGGATCGGTGACGCAGTTCAGCTCGCGATACTCGATCTCCACCAGCTCGGCAGCGTCCTCTGCGGCGCCGGCGCTGTCGGCAACGACCAGCGCGACGGCCTCTCCGACGAAACGGACCCGCTTGTGCGCGAGCACCGGGCGCTCCGGCGAGCGCGCCTTCATGCCGTTCTTGCCGACGAAGCCCATGGTGTGCGGGGCCTTGACGTAGCCGGCACGGACCGCATCCTCGCCGGTGAAAACGGCCTTCACGCCGGGGAAGGAGACGGCCTTCTTCGTGTCGACCGAGACGATCTCCGCATGCGCCCGGTCGCTGCGCACGAACGCGGCGTGAAGCTGCCCGGGCAGATTCCAATCGGCGGCGTACTTGCCGGCGCCCGTGATGAGGCGTGCGTCCTCTACGCGGCGGCCGTCGTGATGGTGATGGGCTTCGTTGCTCATAGCTCCTCCCATTCCTCGTCGCTTATCTGATTCTCGGTAGTTTCGGGCATATAGACCCGACCACCATTCATGGTGGAATACATGGGGACAGCATACACCGGGTGGCAAGGGCGAGCCTGGCACGAGCCTGGACGCTTGATTCCCGTGAAGCTGCCGCGGGGCAGGGGCCGGAAGCGACCCTGACAAGTCAC
>DATIEW010000727.1:0-18747 GCA_035455585.1 Vicinamibacterales bacterium
AGGACAGGGTCGTCGAGCTCCCGCGAGCATGGAGAAGACATGGGTGTCTCGACGTTGGACGGTGGGGCGGTGTTGCCGGGCGCCGGGCCCGTCTGCAGCACGATCAGCCATTCCACGTCGTTGTCGCGCTCGGCAAACGGATCCTGAAGGGAGACGATGCGGAACCCGGCGGAACGCGCCTCCGCGACGACGTGCTCCGGCGCGATCTCGTGGCTGCGGACCTGTTCGGCGCGCGATGCGCCGCGACGCCGCTCCGAGATCGGCTCCACGATCACGAGACGGCCATCCGGTTTGAGCGCCCGGCGCAGCGCGGCGAGCATCGCCTGATGCTCGTCCATCTCGTGGTAGGCGTTGACGATGAGCGCGGCGTCCAGTGTGCCGTTGGGCAGCCGCGGGTCGTCTGGCGCTCCCTTGATGACGATCACGTTCTCCGCACCGTCGTCGGCCAGCCGGCGGCGCAGACGTGCGAGCGCCTGATCCGAGATATCGACGGCGTAGACGCGTCCCGACGGCCCGACCGCGGTGGCGAGCCGCGTCGTGAAGAATCCATCGCCTGCTCCGATGTCTGCAACCATCGACCCGGGACGGACGCCCATCGTCTCGAGGATGTCGCCGACCCTCTGCCACTGTTCGCGCCGCGCTTCGTGGGCCGATCGCTCCTGCGCCGTGGCGGCGGCAACGGCCGCCGCGACGAGCACGAGCACTAACCGTCCCGCGCGCAGCATGTCGTTTCTGGTCATGCTGATCGACACTCCCTTTCGAGAGCGATTCTGGCGTGGAACGGGCCGTCCGCGGTGAAGGACGCGTCAGGGACTTGTCAGGAATCCGCGAAGAGTCGCAGCCCGCGGCCCCGCGGGTCGGATGGGCGGCGAGCGGAGGGATCTTCCCGTCGGTCGAGTTTCGTTGTTACTCTTCGTGGGCTACTAAGCCTGCTACCGGTGTGACGCCCCCCGTCAGAGGATGCGCCCTGACGGCCCGCTCCTGCGGGGCCATCCTCGATTGCCGCGCTCCCACGTCACAATACCGGTTGTCCGGGCGTTATACCTCCGAGTGGCCGGGCAGATGGAGGCCCCGCGATGACGCCGCATGCGGCTCGCGCAACCCAGGCGCTGTTCGAGGAGCATGGCGCCGCGGTGTACCGCTTCGCCGTCGCCCTTCTTCGGCACCACCAGGACGCCGAGGACGTTCTGCAGGAGACCTTCCTCAAGCTTCTGCAGCATCTGCAGCGTGATGGCAGCGCGGAGAACCTCAGAGGCTGGATCTTCACGGTGGCCGCACACGCCGCCTGCGACCGTCAGCGGCGCCGGGCGCGATGGCAGCCATGGACGCCGTTCCATGATGCGGGTGTCGAGCCGCCGCCGCTGGAGGACGAGGATGGCCGCCTCCGGACGGTGCGCGAGGTCCTGCGGCGACTGCGCCCCCGCGATCGACTCCTGCTGGCTCTGCGAGCACAAGGGCTGTCGTATCGCGACATCGCCGCGGCATCGGGGATAAGGCCCTCATCGGTCGGCAGGCTCCTCGCACGGGCCGTGGATCGGTGGCGCGCGGAGCATGAATCGGTGGAGATCGCGGCCGGCTCAACACGCAGCGAAGGGGTGGGGTCCTATGAAATGTCTCAACGAAGCCAGGATTCAGGCGGTCGCCGATAGGGAAGGAACGGCCGAAGAGGTCCGGCACGCGGCCTCCTGCGCGACGTGTGCCGGGCGCGTGAGCGTGCGCGAGGCTACAACGGCCGCGATCGTGAACACCGTCAACGTGCCGGCGCCGGTGCCGCAGGCTCTCGCCCGTCGCGTCGAGCAGGCGGTCGTGCGCGGCGCGGGCGCCGGAGCGACGAGACTGAGGACTCCGGGGTCGCCCCGGCAGGCATGGCGTCCGGCAGTGTGGAGCGCCGGCGCGGTGGTGGCAGCGACGCTCGTGGCCATCCTGTTCCTCGTACCGCTGTTCAAGGGCCCGACGACGGTGTCAGCAGCGGAGATTCTCGCCAGGTCGGCTGGCCGGCTCGCTGAACGTGTGACCACGGGCGTGGAGTACCTCGAGTACGAGCTGACGCTGGACGGCATACCGCGGGAGATGATGCCGGATCACCCGGACGGCTCCTATCGCGTGAAGCAGATCATCGACCACGACACGCCAGGGCGCTACTATCTGGCAACCTACGCGCCCGATGGCCGCGTCCTGACGGCGGTCGCCCAGGATCCCGCGACGCATCGGCGCGTGATGAGCCTGCTCGTCGAGGATCAGCCATTCCGTTTCGAGGTCAGCCTGCCGGAAAAGCCGACGCTGTCGCTCCCGGAGATGGAGCGGATGCACATGCAGGCGTCGGTGGCGATGATGCAGGCGAGCGGCAATCAGCAGCTCCAGGTGATCGAGATGGGAGGCGAGCGGCTCTACCTGATCGAAGTGCCGAGCGTGTCCGGCCAGACGTTGAACGACATCTGGGATCTCTCCGAGGCGCGCGTGCTCATCGACGCTACGGACTACCACATCGTCGAGTTCGCCGTGAAGGGGACGTTCCTCAAGCAGCCCTACAGCGTTTCGTACCGGTTGATCTCGCGGACGGTTGCCGCGCAGATGGACGTGCCCGCCGGCGAGTTCGATGTGCCGGCCGACGGAAGCGCGATTCGGATCGACGGCGACGGCTCGGCGGTTCCGCTTCGGGATGCGCTGGTGCTCGCGCTTCGCGAGTTGGCGCGCCTGAAGCAGGCGCGATGATGGCCGACCCCGCGATCCTCGTCGACGGCCTGACCAAGTACTACGGGGCGGTGGTCGGCGTCGAGGACCTGTCGTTCACCGTCGAACGCGGGGAGGTCTACGGCTTTCTCGGTGCGAACGGCGCGGGGAAGACTACCACCATCAGGCTGCTGGTCGATCTGATCCGGCCGGTCCGCGGACGGGCCTCGATTCTGGGGATCGACTGCCAGCGCGACAGCCTGCGCGCGCGCCGGCTGATCGGCTATCTGCCGGGCGAGTTGCCCGTCTACGCCGATCTCACCGCAGCAGGCTATCTGCGGCATCTTGCCCGGCTGGACGACCGTCCCGTGTCGCCGGCCTACCTGGCCGAGCTGCTCCGGCGCTTCGACGTCAGCGAGGTCGACCTGCGGAGGCGGCTTCGCGACCAGTCGCACGGCATGAAACAGAAGATCGGCATCATCCAGGCGCTGATGGGGCGCGCACCGGTGCTGATCCTCGACGAGCCGACGGCCGGGCTCGACCCGCTGATGGTGCGGGCGTTCCGCGACACGCTCGGCGCGCTCAGGAAGGCCGGGGACACGACCGTATTCCTGTCGTCGCACGTGCTGGCTGAGGTCGAAGCGACGTGTGACCGGGTCGGGTTGATCCGCGACGGCCGCATGGTCGCGACCGGCACGATTGGCGACCTGCGCAGGAGCGCGACGCGGCGCGTGATCGTGGACTTCCGGGAGCCCGTGAACGGATCGTGCCCGATGCCTGCCGGTGTGACCCTGTCGACCCGCTCGGCGCGGCAGTGGGCCCTCGACGTCCAGGGGCCGCTCGGGCCCGTGATCGAGCTGCTCTCATCGTTGCCCGTCGAGGATATCCAGGTCGCCGCATTCAAGCTCGAAGACTATGTCGCCCGGTACTACGCGGAGGACTGAATGTCCGGTCGGATGCTCGTCGCGCTGACGTGGCGTTCAGCCGTCCAGGCCCGCTACGTCCTACTCGGGTCGCTGTGCCTGCTGGGCGGTTTTCAGCTGATCATCGTCGGCCAGGCGTCGGCAATCGAGGAGACCCGTTCGTTCAGCCGCATCGCCGAGTTGATGCCGGGATTTCTGCAGCGCGGCCTCGGCAACCAGGCCCTGCTGCTCGCCACCTTCAAGGGAATGGTCGCGTTCGGGTACTTTCATCCCATCGTGGCCGTGCTCGTGTCCGTCGTAGCGATCTACGTCGCGACCGAGCCGGCGCACGAGGTGGAGGGCCGTCTTGTCGACCTCACCCTTGCGCGTGCGGTGCCACGGCACGTGGTGGTGACCCGTTCGCTGCTGCTCGCCTCGGGCGTCCTGACGGCGGCGGCCCTGCTGATGGCAGCCGGCACGTGGATGGGCCTCCGGCTGTTCGCTTCTCCAGAGTTCGAGGCGCCCCCGGCGCGGACGGCAGGGCTGCTGCTGGTGCACCTGGTGTCGGTCGCGCTCTGCTTCGGGGGGCTCGGTCTCGCGCTCGCCGCGGGGGCGCGCCGATGGAGCACTGCTTTCATCAGCGCCGGGCTCGCCGCGGTCGTGCTCTACCTGGTCGACTTTCTCGCGATCGGGTGGCCCTTCATGCGCGCCATCTCGTGGATCTCACCGTATCACTACTATCCCGCGCTGCCCATTCTGGCGGGCGAACCCCTCGCGTGGCAGAACGTCGGGGTGCTGCTCGCCGCGTCCGCCGCGCTCTACGCGATCGCGTACTGGCGCTTCAGCCGGCGGGATCTTTAGCGCCGACCCCGCTTTCGGGCCTGACCGGAGGGCTGCGCCGACCGCGCCACCGGGCTGTCGGTGCTGCCCCGGGCGACCCTCCATTCGTCATCCGTTCAACGCGCTCCTGGTCTCCTGATCTCCCGATTCCCTGATCTCCTGATCTACTGACCTCCTGTTAACGTCCTCCTGATCCTCTGATCTCCTGTTGACCAGGCCCGAGCCCGGTTGCGAGCGGTATCGATCACCATGATGATATGGGCGATCAATGACCCATCGACGGTTCACCGCTGCTCTCGTGGCCGGGCTGTTGCTCCGCGTGGCAACGCTGGCGCTTCCGGGCCACGAAGACGTAACCACGTGGAAGATCTGGAGCTACGCCGCGTCGCGCGACGTGACCGCGATGTACGGCGTGGGAGGAGATCCGCCCACACGGGGGATCGTGACGTGGGGGGAACACCGGACGACCGTCGACTACCCGCCGCTCTTTCTCTATGAGTACGCCCTGGTAGGGCACCTCTTTGGCGCGCTGTTTCCCGACTATCCCGACGGTCTGGCGCTTCTGATCGCCGTGAAGCTGCCGGTGCTGCTGGCGAGCGCCGGGCTGACCTGGCTGCTCTTCTGGTCCGTGCGGCGCGTTTCTGGCAAGGACAACCCGGCCCGGTGGGCCGCCCTCGCGTACTGGTTGAACCCGGCGACCATCTTCGGCGGCGAGATGCTCGGCTATGTGGACCCGCTGTTCATGCTGCCCGCGGTCGCGGCGCTGGTGCTGGCGTTCCTCGGACGCCCCGCCTGGGCGGGTGTCCTGGCTGGCGTCGCCCTGGCCACGAAGCCGCAAGGGATTCTCGTTGGACCCGCGCTCGCCGTGGCGCTCTGGCAGCACGGGGGACTCGCGCCGATGGCGCGTGCCGGCATCACCTGCGGCAGTGTGCTGCTGCTCACTACCCTGCCGTTCTACCTGAGGGGCGCGCTGCCCAACATGTGGCTGGCGTTCGGTGCTTTCTACGGGCGCCGCGACACGATGTCAGCCTATGCGGTCAACATTGGCTGGATCGTCAACTGGGCGCTGCGCTGCCAGGAGGCCGTCCCGGAGCTCGGGTTCCCCGCGGCGTGCCTCCAGCTGGTGCCCCGGCCCATGACGATCTCCAATGTCCCTGCATTGGGATATCCGAACCCTCGGCCGATCGGCACCGCGCTCGTGCTGATCGCCACCGCCTGGGCGGCATGGCGAGTGTGGGGCAGGCGCGACCTGTCGCTCGTCGCCGCGCTCGGCGCGTTCACCGTGCATGCGTTCTTCGTGCTGAGCACGGGAGTGCATGAGAGCCATCAGCTGTTCGAAGTTCCGCTGCTCGTTCTGGCCGCGGCGCTGCGGCCTCGACTCTGGCCTCTCTGTTTCGTGGTGAGCGCCATCGTCGCGCTCAACATCAACCTCCTGTACGGAATCGGCTGGGGCATGGGCTGGGCCGTCCCGCGGATGATCACGGGCGTCGACCTGAGCGTGCTGCTGTCGTTCGTCAACGTTGGAACGCTCGTCTGGTTCGCGCGCGTGCTCGGCCGGGCCGTAAGGGAATGACTGGCACCGGGGGCTGGGTTACTATCTCTCGACCCGGTGCAGGAGGCACCACTCATGGACGCGCTGATCCAGGACATCCGCTACGGCATCCGTCAACTCTTCCGGCAGCGCGGCTCGTCGCTGGTCGCTGTGCTGACGCTGGCGCTCGGGATCGGAGTCTCGAGTGCGATCTTTTCCCTGATCGACGCGACCATGCTGCGGCCGCTGCCCTATCCCGACCCCTGGCAGCTGGTCACCCTCGGCCCGGAGGAAGGTCGGCCCGACGGCCGGGTCTCCCGGCCGACACCGTCCATGGAGGACTTGCGCACGTGGCAGGCCGCCAGTGACGTTTTCACGGCAGTCGCCGGATCGGGCAGCGCCTTCCGCGGCCGCATCGTCGAGGGGCCGGAACCCGAGCGGATCCAGGTGCAGCACTTCACGGAGGACTACCTGTCGATGCACGGCGTCGCGCCGCTCATTGGCCGCGACTTCGTGCGCGAGGATTGCGACGTGGGGGCGCCGCTCGTGGCGCTGCTCGGCTACGGCTACTGGCAGAGCCACTACGGAGGGCGGCAGGACGTCATCGGGGAATCCGTGCGTCTCGACACCGAAATCGCGACGATCGTCGGCGTGCTGCCGGCGTGGTTCAACGCGACGACGCCGCTGTCGATTCCGCTGCGGATCGCGCCGGACGAGTATTCGCGTCGAGGCACCGGCCGTGTCTCGGTGTATGCGCGCCTTCGCCCGGACGTCAGCATCGAGCGGGCGCGCGCGCAGCTGTCTGCGCGGATGCCGTCCCGACCGCTTCCCGACGGCTCTGTTCGCGAGGTGGGCGTCTGGGTCAGCTCGCGGCTCGAATCGTCCCTCTCGCGCTATCGCACGACCGTCAACGTGCTTGCCGGGGCGGTCGGGCTGATCCTGCTCATCGCGTGCGTGAACGTTGCCGGCCTGCTGCTGGCGCGGGGGGCCGCGCGGCAGCCGGAGCTGGCCGTGCGGGCCTCGCTGGGCGCGGGACGAGGACGCCTGATACGGCAGCTGCTCACCGAAAGCGTCGTGCTGGCGGTGCCCGGCGGCGCGCTGGGTGTGCTCCTCGCCTGGCTTTCGCTCGATGCCCTCGTTGCGAACATCCCGCTGTCGCTGCCCTCCAATTCCCCCGTGACGCTGAACCTCACCGTGATGGCCGCGACAGCCGCTTTGCTCGTGCCCACGTCGCTGCTCTTCGGGCTGGCGCCGGCAATCCGCCTCTCGCGCATCCGGATCGGGCAGGCGCTCGCCCGCGGCGGTCGGCAGGCCGGCTCGTCACTCCCGCGGCGTGGCAGTCAACTGCTGATTGGCGCCGAGGTCGCGCTGGCGGTCGTTCTCGTTGCCGGCGCGGGCCTGATGATCCGGAGCTTCGTGCGCATCACGGCCGTGGACCTCGGCTTCAGACCGGACGGCCTGTTGACGATGGAGGTGCTGCCGCTCGACCGGAATCCGGCCGCGCACAAGGAGTACTACTCGGCGCTGCTGCAGCAGCTTCGGACGATCCCGGGCGTGTCGTCGGCCGGGCTCGTGGACAATTTCCCGCTCGGTGGCGGCACCGCGTACTCGAGTGTTTCGGTGGCCGGGACATCGACGGGCACGACGGTGTTCGAGGCGATGCCCGGATACTTCGAGACGATTGGAGCCACGCTGCGTGATGGACGGCTGCCCACGGATGCCGACTACGCCTCCGGCTTCCGCGGCGTTGTGATCAACGATTCCGCGGCGCGGGAGATGTTTCCCGACGGGCCGGCCGTGGGCCGGGAACTCACACGCGCCGGACGCGACCCGCGGACCTGGACGGTGCTCGGTGTGATTGCGGACCTCAGACACGGCGGACCGCTGGATACGCGGAACGAGGGTCAACCGCAGGTGTACTTTCCGCTGGAGCCGACCGAGTTCGATCTCAATCAGGCGATGCTGGTCGTGGTGCGGCCGTCGGGCAGCGTGCCGGGGCTGGGCGACCGGCTGCGCCGCGTGGCCCTGTCGATCGGCCCGCGCGTGCTGGTCGAGCGCATCCGAACGGGTCACGACTGGTTTGGCGATCGGGTGATCACGCCGCGGCGCCGCACGGTGCTCCTCGGCCTGCTCGGCGGCCTGGGCCTGACGCTGGCGCTGGTCGGCGTCTTCGGCATGACCGCGTACGCCGTGACGCGCCGCACCACCGAGATTGGCGTGCGGATGGCGTTCGGCGCGCGCCCGGGTCAGGTGGTGCGGGCGATCGTGCGTGATTCGGCGGTGCCGATTGCCGCCGGCACGGCGCTCGGCGTGGGCGGCGCGCTGCTGGCCACGCGCGTGATCGAGAGCTTCCTCTTCGAGACAGCGCCGACCGATCCGGTGACGCTCGCCGCCGTGGCGCTCATGCTGGCCTCGGCCGGATGCCTGGCCGCGCTCGTGCCGGCGCTGCGCGCGGCGAAGGTCGATCCTGTGGCCAGCCTGCGCGCGGAATGAGGCTGAGCGATTGGATCAGGCTGGGATAATTCACGAACCGCCGGATCGACGAGGCCCCGTTCGCGAAGAAAACCGTTCCACACCCTAACGCGCCGAAAACGTGCGTTGGGGGCCCCGTTGGAGCAGGGCGACACGAGTCAGGTTGCGACGGGCCGTGGGGATGGGGGCCCCCACGGCGCGTTCTGACGACGGTAAGCCGGAGCAGCGTTTTTCCGCCCTGCGAAAGCCGGTTTTCGGAGCGAATGGGGCGAGTCGATCCCTTGCGTTCGTGAATTATCCGGGCCAGTTCCCTGTCAGGCCCCGCTCATTCGAGCATCCACGCCGTGACGTGCGTCGCATCGCGCGCGATGACGCGGTCGCGCAGCACGGCCGGATGTGCATACGTCGAGCGCTCGCCAAGAGCGTAGCGCCGCACTTCCCGGAACGCCTGCCCGTCGAGCGCCGCGACAATCAGCTGCGATTCCGTCGTCAGGAACACGAGGTGATTGCCGGCGGCGACGACCGACGCGCTGACCCCGTCGCGTCCCTCCGTCGCCCAGCGGATCCGCCCATCGGCCGGATCGACCGCCACGAACTGCCCGCGGCGCTTCGATGAATGTCCGAACAGCACGCCGCCTGCCAGCACGGGCGACCCCATGTACATCGTTACATCCGGGGTGTGCCAGGTCTGTTCTACCTTCCACTCGTTCCCGGCGCGCTCCGGTGACAGCGCCCGGGTTCCCTGCCTGACCCCGGACACGATCACGCCCGCTCCATACGCGATCGGCGTCACGATGTTCTCGTTCCACTCATCGTCGAACGGGAACTCCCAGAGGAGCGTTCCTGAATCTGCGCTCACTCCTACCACCGATCGTGTCGTCATCGCGACGAGCTGCGCCACGCCCTGCAGCGTGACCTCGATCGGCGACGCGTAGCCGGGCCCCCGCATGTCGCGGGTCCAGACCTCCTTGCCGGTCGCCGGGTCGAAGGTGATCATCGTGCCGCCGCGATCGTCGCCGATCTGGACGACGATGCCGTGCCGCGTGCGGAGGGGGGACATCGCCGTGCCGCAGAAGAGCTTGGACGTGTCGACGCGGGATGAGTAGTCCTTCCGCCACACCAGCTCCCCGGTCGCCGCGTTCCAGGCGGAGAGGATGCCGGACGTGCCGAGCGTGAACAGCCGGCCGTCGGAGAAGAGCGGCGTTGAATAGGGCCCCTTGGCCATCTCCTTCGCATACGGGTTTTTCGTGAACGGTGAGGCATACTTCTGCTGCCAGACGATCTTCCCGGTCGCGAGGTCGATCGCGGACACGACCTCGTCGGGATCGCGCCGCGCATGCACGTACACGCGGCCGTTGCCCACGATCGGAGAGGAGTAGCCCTCGCCGATCTCGGTGCTCCAGCCCTTCTTCAGCTCCGCGGGCCACGCCGCCGGAGCATCCGCGGCCGGGAGGACGCCCGTACGCGCCGGCCCGCGCCATTGAGGCCAGTTCTCTCCGGCGGTGCGCGGTGCGGATACGAGAGCCGGCAGAATCAGCAGCAGGATCGCGATGCACGTCCTCATTACGATGTTCCCTTCTTGCCCTTCAGCCGCTCGACTTCCCGCTGGCGCTCGAGGTGGCTGACCCCGTCGGTGATCCAGGGCACGGCGGGCTCGCCCTTCAGATAGTGGCCGAACCACTGCAGGATGCGCTGCTGGTAGTCGATCTGGTTCGGCTTCCGCCGCAGCCCGTGGTCCTCGCCGTTGTAGACCAGCATCACGACGTCCTTCCGTGCCCGCCGCGCGATGTTGTAGTACTCGACCCCCTGGTGCCAGTGCACGGTGCCGTCGTTGTCGCCGAAGGCGAGGAGCAGCGGCGTGGTCATCGAGCTGATCCCGAAGACGGCCGAGTTCCGGATGTAGGCCGGGAGGTCCTCCCAGATCGGCACCTCCATCCGCTGCTGCCCGGTCTCGATATGGTCCGTTTCCGCGATGCCGCCGCTCCAGTGATGATTGCCGTAGTTGCTCACCAGGTTCGTGATCGGCGCGCCGGCGACGCCGGCAGCGAAGAGCTTCGTGTTCGTTGCCAGGAAGACCGTGTCGAAGCCGCCCCACGAATGCCCGATGATGCCGATGCGGGCGGGGTCGGCGAGCCCCATGGCTACCACCTTCCTGACTGCGGGGCCGACGCATTCGACAACGGACAAGCCCGGCTCGCGCGGCCGGAACACGATGTCGGGCTGGAAGTAGAAGTAGCCCTGGCTCGTGAAGACCGACGCGTTGTACGGCGCGAGCGGTGACGGGCTCGTCCATCGGTGGAGGCTGTCCGACAGCCGTTCGTACATGTAGACGACCATCGGGTATTTCCTGCCGGGCTCGTAGGCGGCGGGATAGAACAGTGCGCCCTGCAGCCGCTCGCCCTTATCGCTCTTGTAGTCCACCAGCTCCGCGCGCCCCCAGGCGTAATCGCCGAAGAACGGATTGGTCGCCGTGACCGCCTTCGCATCGGAGAGCGACGGGCCACCCACCATCGCGTCGGCCGGGTCGTCGAACGCCTGGACGACGTAGCTGTAGACGTCGGCGTCCTCTGCGCGGGCCAGGCGATCGACGCTCTTGTCGAGGAAGACGAGCCGCTCGACCTGCTTCGTGTCCGCGTGCAGCCGCGCGTAGCCGGACTTCTTGGTCCACGGCGCGAAGAGGGACAGGTAGATCGGCTTCGACGTGTCGATCCACTCCTCGTCGGGGTCGAGGCGGACGTAGCGATGCCTGATCTCGTCGGCTGCGCCCGAGGTCAGCCGCACGGCGCCGGAACCGTCGGCGGCGACGCGCCAGAGGTCGAACTTGTCGTAGAGGATCACCGCCTCGTCTTTCGCCGTCCAGCCGGCGACGCCGAACGGCGGCTTCTGCGGGACAGCGACATCCGACTCGCGGTTGATGAAGGACGTTGTGACGCCCCTGGTGATGTTGACGGTCGCTCTCGTGGCCGTGTCGATCGTCCAGAAGTGGTCGGCCTCGAGATAGAGGATGTAGCGGCCGCCGGGGCTGACCTGCACGTACTGGTCGGCGACCCGCTGCTTCAACGGCGTGCGCGCGCCGGTGGCCAGGTCGATGAGGAACAGGTCAGCGGCGGGCCGGCCGATCGTGCGCTGCATGGCGTACTGCGGCCAGTGAGCGGCATACGCGATCGGTTGTCTGGGGACGGGCATCACGCGTTCGTGGACGTCGGTGCCGAGCTGTACGAGACGGTTGCTCTCCAGGTGCCACGCTGCGAGCAGGTTGCGCTGGCGATCGTTGCGCGCGTTGATCTTCTGGCGCGGCATGACGTCCACGTCCTTCGCGTGCCAGACCTCCACGCCAGCCGGTTCCTCGGCCTTTTCCGGCTCGCCGTCGTTGTCCGTCTTCGACTTGTCGCCGCGGATCTTCTCGTCCCACTTCTTAATGCCCAGGAAAACGACCTTCCCGTCCTCCGACCAGGACGGGCGGCGGAACGCAACCGTCCGCATGCCGGCGGGGAAGTCCTTCTCTACGGTGGGGTCGTAGGTGCTGGCCGCCTGAGATGACGCGACATCGCGCCAGGCGAGGGCAACGTGGGTCGGACCTTCGCGCCCCTCGTCCGAGCGTGTCCGCAGCACAGCAAGGTCGTCCGCCTCCTTCCTCCAGGCGAGGCCGGAGTAGGTCTCGGCGGCCGAGTCCAGCACGCGGACGGTCCCGCTTCGCGGGTCGTGCAGCTGGACGCCGTTGCCGGTCTTGTCCGGCGCCCCGATGACCAGGGCCAGCAGCGCACCTTCGTCCTGCCACGCGAACTCGGTCACGTTGCCGAAGGTCATGTCGCGGCCCGATTCCAGATGCCGGACGATCAGCGTGGAGCCGACGGGATCCTCGCTTGCGCCGGCCGCGGGTTCCGCCGGCGCACTCCGCTCGGACGCGTACCGTTTCATCGCCAGATGTGAGCCGCTGGCATTGAACGCGAACGTCTCGATGCCGTCGATCGTCGCGGTCGTGCCGGTGGCCAGCGTCAGGATGCCGAGCTTGCGGTGGACAGGCTTCTTCTGCTCGCGGAGCTTCTCTTCCTCGGCCTCGGAGTAGCCGATCGCATAAGCGGCGTACCGGGAATCGGTCGAGAACGCCGGCTGTGTGCCGTAGGGAACCGTGGTAGTGCTGCCGCCCCTGACCGGTGCGATTCGCAGCTCGTTCTCACGGTTGCCGCGGTTGATGCCGTAGGCGATCCACGCGCCGTCGGGCGACAGGCCGCCCCGCTGCTGAACGACCAGGGTTTCGAACTTCCCGAAATCCGACCGCGGTACGGGCGGCTTCTGCTGCCCGGTGACCGTGGTGGCCAGTGCGGCGGCGAGCACGAGGGGGACACAGGACGCGATTCTGGCTGGAGGGATGCGCATGGCTCAGATCCTCGCGGCAAGCTTACTGCATGAGCGATGGGCAAGGGGCACAAGGGCGACGCGCGGTGTCGTGCAGGGAGGAAGAGCCGCAGATCAGCTGGCGGTGCGGCGGATCCCGACGCGCTTTCTCAGGAACGCGGTGCGGCGTTCCGGGGGCAGCGCCTGCCACCGCCGGATCTGCTCGCGGAGGCCGCGCTCACTTTCTCTTTCGAGCGCGACGAGCTTCTCTCTTCGCGTTGGCTGTTTGGACAAGAGACTTCTCCAGCACCTCGAGCACGGCGTGGTCGCGCGGTCGCCCGGCGGCCCGCTTGCTGCGTATGACGTCGGGCAGGGAGGCGACGAGGATCGGAACGGAGTCTATCTCAACGACCGACGCGCGATCCCGCACGCCCTCGAACGAACGGATGCCGTGTATCGTGCCCATGAAGTCCACCTGCAGCCCATCGTCGTCGCGGACGATACGGAACAGGTCGGACGCAGGATAGTAGGGCCGCAGCAGCGTGGCCCCGAGCCGCAGGGTCAGCGCCTTGAGCTTGGCAATGTTTCGCGATGTCCTCCGGAACATGAAGTCGAAATCGGCGGTCGTGACGGGCGCGCCCTGCAGCGCCGCGGCGGCGTTTCCAATTAGGACCGCCTCGAGCGAGATCTCCGCGAGATGCCGTCCGATTTCCGCGAGCAGTGGTGTGGCGTCCACAACGTGAGTATAGAGGATGCCGCTCTGGGCGTCCGCGACTGGCCGCCGGGGAGGCTGGCGCGGCAGGTCATGGCAAGCCGGGGATCCGCGACGACCCTTTGAACCGGAATACTGATATCGTCACAGGGATGAGCATCCTCATCTTTTCCATCTTCAGTCTTCTCCAGGTCGTTGCAGCGCCGGCAGCGCGGCCGGAGACCCTCGTCGAAGACGTCCGGCGGTTCGAGGCGGCCCAGACGAACCAGGCGCGGTTCGAGGCGCTGACGATGATGCTGCGCGACCGGGGCTTCGTCTATGACGTCCAGCCGTTCACGATCGAGAAGCCGGTCGGAAAGGAGCTTCGTCGAGAGGGCCGGAACGTCATCGTCTCGTTCGGCGAGGGCCCGGACGAGATCGTGATTGGCGCGCATTTCGATGCGGCGCGGCTTCCGGACGGATCGCTGAGCCGTGGCGCTGTCGATAACGCCGCGTCGAGCGTGATCCTCGTGAGACTTGCCGAGGCGCTCCGTGCGGAGAAGCTGCCGGCGCGCATCAAGGTGGTCTGGTTCGATATGGAGGAACTGGGGCTGATCGGATCCCAGCGCTACGTCCAGAGCCAGGCGTCGCCCCCGCCCGCCGCCATGGTGAACTTCGACATCAATGCCTACGGCGACACCGTCGTGTTCGGACCCTCGAAACGGGAAGACAACAAGGCCCTGCGTCGCGCGTTCGTCGAGACCTGTGCCGCCGAGGACAGGAGCTGCGTGGGGTTTCCGCAGATGCCGCCGGGCGACGACCGGTCCTTCATGAGCGCAGGAATTCCCACGCTGTCCATTGCCATGGTGCCCGCTCGCGATGTCCATCAGCTCTGGCTGATGTTGAACGCGGGCGCCGACTCCGGTCTCGCGCAGGGCACCGTGCCCGAAATCCTCCGGACCATTCACACCGCGCAGGACACCTCCGCCAAGGTCGACGGCGAGGCCATGGCCCGCGCGCTCCGCTTCGCCCTGTCCCTGGTCCGGAACGTCGTGCGACGGTGACGGCCTGAATCCGCGGTCCGCGGTCCGGTCCTTCCTTCTCCCTTCTTCCTTCTTCCTTCTTCCTTATTCCTTATTCCCCGTCCCAACCCTTTCCTTCCTCTGCCTCTCCACCATACCAGCCACGTCAGCGAGCAGACGCTTCGCGTCGTAGACGATGCCGTCCTTGATCGTGTACTTGATGCCTCCGACGCGTTCGGCGCGTCCGCTCTGCGGATTCAATCGCACGGCGCCCGTTCCGTAGAGCACCTTGAGGTTCTCGAGCGGATTCTGATCCACGATGACCAGGTCGGCCAGCAGCCCCTCGCGGACGACGCCGAACTGGATCGGCTTGTTCATCGGCTCGTGCAGCGTCATGGCCGGGTTCATCGTGGCCGATTGGACGACCTCGAGCGGATGGAAGCCGGCCTCCTGCAGCAGCTCCAGCTCATGGATGTAGCCGAAGCCGTAGGTGTTGTAGATGAAGCCTGTGTCCGAACTGGCCGTGACGCGGCCGCCCATGTTCTTGTAGTCGCGCAGCAGCCGGAACCAGACCTGGTAGAAGTTGCGCCACGCGACCTCATCGGCCGTCGTCCAGTTGTGGTAGTAGGAGCCGTGGTTGGAGAGGCTCGGCTCGTAGAAGTCCATCAGCGACGGCAGCGTGTACCCGTCGTGCCAGTCCGCGTTCCGCATCCGCATGACGTCGCGGCTCGCCGCATACGCGGTCATCGTGGGATCGAAGGTCGTGCCCAGCTTCGCGTGTTCCTGCAGGTACGCCTTCCATTCCGGGCCGCCCGGCTCGTGGATCCGGTCCCATAACCGCGCGACCTGGCCGAACCTCCACTGCTCGTGGTTGTAGTTCATCTCGAGCGGCCAGGGCTGCACCCGGTAGTCCTTCAGCAGCGCCTCGAAATGCCCGTAGAAGTGGGTCACCGTCCCGAGGCCGAGCCGCGCCGCCTGGAGCGCGTTGAGCTGCGCGACGCCGAGCTGATTGAGGTGTGCGGTCGAGCCCAGGCCCAGCTTCCGGCCCTCGTCGAACAGCGCGGCGGCGATCTCCGGCCTCGCGATGAAGACCTTCATGCCGTCGACGCCGTTCTGGGCCGCCCACCGGACCCAGGCGCGCGCCTGATCTGGCGTGTCGACTGTGCCCTGGCCCCACGCGCTGCCGGGAACCTGATAGTTGAAGATCCGCGGCGCCGTGATCTCGTTGCGCGCGCTCCGCGCCTTCTCGCTGACGCTGAAATCGTGCGGTCCTAGCGGCACGCCCCGCACGGTCGTCACGCCGTGCGCGAGCCAGAGCTTGTAGGCGTACTCGGCCTCGGCGTTCTTCGGCGCCTCGCCGGCGTGCGAATGCAGGTCGACGAACCCCGGCAGCACGTACATCCCGGTCGCGTCGATCTCGAGGTCGGCATCCGCCGGCGGCCGGCCGCTCCGCATTGCCAGTCCAGGCGTGCCGGCGCCGCGGATCGAGCCGATGCGGTTCTGTTCGATCACGATGTCTACGGGCCCTCTCGGTGGCGCGCCCGTTCCGTCGATCAGGATCGCGCCGCGGATGACCAGCGTCTTGAACGGTCCCTGCCCTTCGCCGGTTGCGCGCGCGGGTGCGGGCAGGATGGTGCCGGGCTTGACCGCTGGCGTCTGGCCGCCTGCGTTCGCGCCGGCGCCGAGCGGAGGATGCGGGATCAGGAGAATAAGCGAGGCGGCAGCAGTCGCGAGAGTACGTCTGAATCGCATGCCGGAGAGTATAGGAGGAAAAGGACAAGGGACAAGGGAGAAGGAAGAAGGAAGAAAGGAGAACGGAGGAGAATCGTCAGATGGGGAGCGGTTCCGGGCTGGTGCGCCGCGCACGACTGCGCTAGAGTGAACCAATGGCAGCCGGGCGTCAGATCCCCGCGATCGCCATCATCCTCACCGCACTGGGATGCGGTGTTCCAGGCGAGCAGACGCTCGAGAGCGCGGCGCAGTGGGAGGCCGAACGGGCCCGCATGATCCGGGAGCAGCTTCGGTCACGGGACATCAAGGACCAGCGAGTGCTCGACGCCATCGCGCGGGTCCCCCGGCACCTGTTCGTCCCCGAACCGCAGCGTGCCCAGGCTTACGGTGACTATCCGCTCCCAATCGGACACGGCCAGACGATCTCCCAGCCCTACATCGTCGCCTTCATGACGCAGGCCCTCGACGTCGAGCCCGATCATCGCGTGCTCGAGATCGGCACCGGGTCCGGCTATCAGGCGGCGGTGCTCGCCGAATTGGTCAAAGAGGTGTACTCGATCGAGATCGTGCCTCCTCTGGCGGAGCGCGCCCGGGAGACGCTCGCAGCCCTCGGTTACCGCAACGTCCACGTCCTGACCGGCAACGGCTATCTCGGGTGGCCCGAGCACGCTCCCTACGATCGCGTGATGGTGACTGCTGCGCCAACCGAGGTGCCGCCCGCACTCGTCGAACAGCTTCGGATGGACGGCGTCATGGCGATCCCGGTGGGTGACCTGTTCCAGGAGCTCCGCATCCTCCGCAAGACCTCGACTGGACTGAAGACGCTGGCGACGATGCCGGTTCGGTTCGTGCCCATGACGGGCAGGGACAAGCGGTAGCTTCTGGCCGGGGTCCGGGATCCGGGGTCCGGAGGTCGGAGAGCGGCGCCGATGGGGCGGACCAGTAGGCCGTGTGGCGGCGTGCTTGCGCCGACTGTCAGGCAGATTTCCGGTTCCCCGAATCGCGTTCGGCGCCCTCGAGAACCCGCAGCCTGTTGTCGACGCCGACGGCGCCCAGCGCCCTCGCGAGGATGTCGGCCCGGCGCCGGTCGAGAGCCGTCCGGACGACGCCGGTCAGCGTGACCAGGCCCTCCTCGACCTCGACGACGATGTACGTCCGCCGGCGCGCGCCGCCGCTCCAGAAGGCGGCATCCTCGTCGATTCGTTCGGTAATGAGCCGCTGCAGCTCGTCATCATCCAGGACGTCGGGCTTGTTGAACTTCACTCCCCGGGAACGCATCGCTATCCTCGTAAGTTGCTGATTCGCACACGCTAATGGTTCTGCCGACACCCGACGCCCCACCCTGTCCCCGGATTCTGTGGAGCACGGCTGAGGCGCGTACTAGGTAAGACGCCCGAAACGAGATTCTGGATCTCGGTTCTATACTTCGGCGGCGTCTCACGCATCGAGGGGGCTGACGAATGGGTATCTCTTCTAGGGCCATCCTGGGTCCGGTCGCTCTGATCATGGCAGCGGGGGTGCTCGTGTGGGCAGCCGCTCCGGCCGCATCACGCCAGCAGGCAGCCGGCGAGCACCCGGTCGTCGTCGAGAAGAACGTCGAGGCCCGGATGCGCGACGGCGTCGTCCTGCGCGCCGACGTCTACCGGCCCCGGACGCCGGGCCGGTTTCCGGTGCTGCTCCAGCGCACTCCCTACTCGAAGAGCCCTGGCCGCGTGGGCCAGGAGCTGCAGCGGCAGGCGGCCAGGGGCTACGTCGTCATCGCGCAGGACACGCGCGGGCGATACACGTCTGACGGCGAGGCCCGTCCGCACGATGAAGCTTCCGACCCGCGGTTCGATCGGAATCCCAACACGGGCGGCATCTTCGGCGAGGAAAGCGAGCTGCGCCGCGCCCATAAGACCGTCCTTCACGATCGGTCGCGGCCGTCGCGCCTGATCCTGCCGATCGTCCCGCGCTGAAAACAGGCGCCAGCCGATCCAGCTACTCGATCGTCGCCTTCTTGATGTAGTCCAGCTTCGGGAACTCCTTCATCAGGTAGGCGTTGCCCTGCTGCTGGATGCGTCCCTGTTCCGGACCGCTGCCCCTCGGCGCGCCCTCGCCGTACCCGCTGAAGATCTTGTCGACCACGGTCATGCCGGAGGTGACCTCGCCGAAGGGGGCGAACCCGCTCTCATCCAGGCGGGAGTTGTCCTGGAAGTTGATGAACACCTGGGTCGTCCGTGTATCGGGCGATCCACCCATCGCGTAGGTGATGAAGCCGCGCTTGTTGCTCTGCTTCACGGGGTCGGGAGGGATCTGCGCACTGCGCCAGACCGCCGAGACCGACGGGTCGCCGTGGATGCCGAACTGCACCATGAAGCCGGAGATCACGCGGAAAAAACGCGCATTATCATAGAAACCGTTCTTCACGAGATTATAGAAGCGGTCGGCGCCTTTCGGCGCCCAGGCGCGCGTCACCTCGATCACGAACACGCCCTTGGTCGTGTCGAAGCGCGCCTTGTAGGTCGCCGGTGCCTGCTCGCGCAGGCCGGCCGGATTTTCCAGCGCCGATTG
>DATIEW010000728.1:0-2223 GCA_035455585.1 Vicinamibacterales bacterium
CCCAGAGCCGAACCAGCGGGCCAGCCATCTTCGTCGTCAGCGTGCCGGCCACGATCAGGACGTCGGCCTGCCGCGGGCTGGCGCGGAACGGGAACATGCCGAAGCGGTCGATGTCGTTGACGCTGGTGGCGGTGCTCATCATCTCGATCGCGCAGCAGCTGAGGCCGGAGAGCAGCGGCCAGAGCGAGTTGGCGCGGATGAGATCGAGGACGTAGTCCGCCTTTGTCGGGATCACCTCGAGCAGGCCGTGGAAGCCGCCCTGCGGGTGGTCCTCCATCCCGAACTCGCGCAGCAGCTCGTCGTCACCGGCCTGGTCCGGGATGACGATCGGGGGCTCGGCCACGCCCGTCGTCAGCGCGGGCGGAAGCGTCGCATCGGGGTCAGAGGAGGTCGGTCGATCTACTGCCATCGGAGGTCACCCTTCTTCCACGCATAGAACTCGCCCCACATCAGGATCGCAAGGAAGATGCCGACCAGCACGATGCCCTGGAACTCGAGCGCCCGCACGGTGATGGCCCACAGGTAGACGAAGATGATCTCGACGTCGAAGGCCACGAACAGGAGGGCGTAGAGGTAGAAGGCGAGCCCGAAGCGGCTCCACGTGTCACCGATGGTGTCGATCCCGCACTCGTAGGGCAGGCCCTTCTGTGGCCGACGGCGCCGATGCGTGATCAGCCAGCTGAACAGGATCGTCCCGAAGACGAAGATCGTCGCCGCGAAGGCGAAGCCGATGACGTAGAGCAGTCCGGTGTGATCCATCTCCACTCCGGTTGCACGGTTCCACGCGTGGACGTGATGCGCGCCGGACCCCGTGAGCCCGACCGCGTTCGTTTGGTCTGGGTATCGCTTGGGGATCGGGGTCGGCGAGCCGGCGCCTGATCCGCATTCAGTCTAGCAGCGGCCCCTCGCCTCGGCGTGACGAGCGACTCCGGCGAGGATCGGTCAGGAATCGAGAAGCGATCGCGCCAGGCACCGCCTACGATCGCGGTCGTCACCAGTACCCGTACGTCAGCCAGGAGTCCTGTACATGAACGCCACCAAGAAGACCGCCACGCGCGATACGTCGTCCGAGGTCTGGACCGACGAGGAGCGGGCGGCGATGCAGGAGCGCGCCCGCGAGATGAAGGCGGCGCGGGGTCGGAAGGGCAAGCCCGATGGCGAGGCCGACCTGCTCGCCAAGATCGCCGAGATGCCTGAGCCCGACCGTGCGATCGCGGAGCGCATTCACGCCGTGGTCATGGGCGCTGCCCCAGAGCTCGAGCCACGGACCTGGTACGGCATGCCGGCCTATGCCAAGGACGGGAAGGTGCTCTGCTTCTTCACGCCGGCCGCCAAGTTCAAGGACCGCTACTCGTCGTTCGGCTTCAACTCCGTCGCCAACCTCGACGACGGCACGATGTGGCCGACCGCCTGGGCGCTCACGAAGCTGACCAGGGACGGCGAGGCGCAGATCGCCGATCTTGTAAAGAAGGCGGTGAGCTGAGATCCCGTCTGCGCCGCAGATGCGCGGGCCTGCCTGCCGCTCGCGTCGTCTCCTGGCGCATGCAGCCTGGCCGATGAGCCGCTGGACGGTGCCCACCAGCGTGCCTCCGGCGTCAGCCGCCGATCACCGTCCCTGCCAGGCGGCCGCCACGATCAACCGCAGCCCGTCCGAGACGAGCGCGTGCCCGCCGAACACGAACGGCACGGACGCGTCGGTGGCCGCCTCGGTGAGCTCGCGCAGCCACGGCGTGGTCACCCGCGACGCGTCCCCGAAGTCGGACGCGAAGCGCTCCTCCTCCGGCGGCCATGCCGACACCTCCGCAGACCCGGCGACCGTCGCCATCAGCACCCGCGTGTCGAGCACGACGGCGTCTCCGAGCCGCGCGAGCTCCCCGACCAGGTCCGCCGGCGAGGATCGACGCAGCACCGCCGCCAGCAGTGACCGCGGCACCCCGCCGCTCCCGCGCGCGGACCGCATCCCGCGCTCCTCGATGAAGCATCGGACGCGGCAGGCGGTCTGGGTCTCGAGCTCGGCCCATGTGCCGGCGGGCAAGCGGCCGGCGACCACCAGCTCTGCGTAGCGATCCCGCATCACCTCGCCGACTCGCGCCAGGTGCGGCACCTCCAGCCCGCGGTCCCCGGGGAGGCGTGCCATCTCCAGGTACCCGCTGACGGACTGCGAGAGCGGCCGCGTGCCGGGCAGGCGGGTCGCGAGCCGCAGCAGCGCCAGGTCGAGCGTGG
>DATIEW010000729.1:0-2369 GCA_035455585.1 Vicinamibacterales bacterium
GTCCGTGCGCGCAGGTACTTCGGAGCCCACGCCGACGACCACGCCGGGGACGTGCTCGTTGCCCGTCGCCCCCTGGATCATCGCCCGTTCTTCGTACGAGTTGTACATGATGCCGCGCACGCTCCTGAAGACGGGGCCGAACATCGTGAGGCCGATGGCCGGGTCCCGCTCGGCTGTCGGCACGAGCACGGCTTTGTCCGGCAACCGCCGCGCGGCGTGCCAGGCGTGATAGTAGCGGTAGCTGAAGAGCAGCACGTAGTCGAACACTGCTGCCGATCGCACGAGGTAGTCGATCAGGGCGGGACTCGCCGGTCCCTCACTGTCGAGCCAGGCCAGCTCGTCGGCGAGCGAGTGCGGCTCGCCGAACACGCGGCGCGAACGCCGGCCGAAATCGAGCGGTTCGCGCTCGCGCCGGACGGGGAAGCGCCGGACGGGGACTCCGTTGACCGAGTCCGCGCCTGGGTCGAGCTCGTTGCGCCAGGTGACGTAGTCGCGCGCGCAGGTCGTGACGACCTCGACCTGCGCGTGCTTCGCGAGCCGTTCCGCGATGTAGCGTGCGTGCAGCTCCGCTCCGCCGTTGATGTCGGCGCCGTATCGCTGGACGACGACCGCGAGCTTCACGATTCAGCGGGGCCGTTGCCTGTCTCGCCCGACGACGGGGAGGCTTCGCCCGCATCACTGTGCCCCGCATCGTGCCCGCCGCCGGGCTGTCCGGGTCGCTCGCCGGAGGGCCCTGCGCCGGGACCTCCCGGGCGCCGCCGCCCGCGCCGGCGTCGCCGGCGTGACCGGCGCTCGGCTTCGTCGGCCGACAGGGTGGCGTTGACACCGCCTCCGCCGCCGCCCGCGGGTGGCTGCAGCGGCGTGACGATGCCCGGACGATACTGGACGACGCCTTCGAGCGCCCGCGCCCGTCGCTCGTCGAAGTCCAGCCGGCTCGACATCGACTCCACCCGCATCTTGAGGTTCTTGACCTCGATGCCGAGCCTCGTGGTCTCGAGCACCAGGTTGTGGATGAGCTCGTAGTACAGGGATTCCGCCTGGTTGTACGAGTCGTTCAGCTTCGACTGGATGTGCAGCGCCTCGATGACGGGCGTCGGGTTGAAGAACAGCTTGAGGATCGGGTTCAGCAGCTTACGGAGCCCGCGCAGCAGCGGCCGGCTCGATTCGTAGGGCGTCGTGTCCTCGAACGAGTAGTTCCGCGGCGTCGTCGAGGCGTCGCGGCGCTTCCGGTACTGCTCCAGCAGGTCGGATCGCACGCCTTTCGGGTCGAGAAAGCGCTCCAGCTTCACGCTGGCGAGCTCGCGGATCTCGTCCTCGGTGTAGTCGACGCCGCGCTTCTCGCGGATCCGCGACCGCACCTGCCGCATGATCTGCTCGACGTCGACGCTGTCGCTCTTGACGGTGAAATCGGCCATGGTTTTGTCAGTTTCCAGTTCCCAGCTGCCGGCTCCCAGCCGAGAACATCTCAGAACGCAATCGTCGGGCGGTAATCGGAACGCTCCTCGCTCGCTGCTGGCAGCTGGAAGCCGGCAGCTGGAAGCGTTTCCGCGTCATTTCACATGTCTCCGGCGGCTCGCGAACTCAGGCGCCTCCTTGATGCATGTGCCGAGGATCCCGAACGACTCGACGAGCGCCCTCGCGCCGGTCTTCTCGATCGTCGCCGTGTTCCCGCCGACGTCAGGGTATCCCAGGCCAGCCGCGTCCGGCCGCACGGTCTCCCAGTTCCGGAACAGGCGGCCCCACGGGCTCTCGAGCACGTCCTGCATCTGGCGGCGCGCGTTCACCGGGTACCAGTAGCTGTCGTGATAAACCACGCTCGCGATGTACGCCCACGGCGCGAGCACGGTCTTGAGGGACCACTCGATCGGCTTCTTCATCGGTCCCCAGTAGATCTGGTGCTGCATCCGCGACGCAAAGGTCATCTTCTTGAACGGGCCCGTGAACTGCCAGTTCTCGGCCGCGGCCGAGGCGTCGCCCACGATTTCGATGTCGCGCGGATTGCCGCACCCGAGCCCCATCTCGTGGGCCATCCGGATGAACTTGATCGACAGCGGATCGATCCCCATCAGCTTCGCCGCCACGGCGTCAATCGCAACCTGGTCGGCGCTGGCGAGGATCACGTTCTTCACGTGGGGCGTCATGCAGCGCGGCCCGGGGCCGTCGCCGGCGAATGTCCCGTCCATCACCGCGAAGACGCCGCGGTGAATCTTCTTCTGGATCATCAGCAGGTCCACGAGCGTTTCGTGGATGACCGGGTGCGTCCAGTGCCGGTGCTCGTTCAGCAGCCCGCCAAACGCATTCTTCATCGCGCCCGTCGTCGTCGTGAACACGTGCGTCTTCACAGTCGGGAGGTGGATGATGTTCTCCCC
>DATIEW010000730.1:0-3311 GCA_035455585.1 Vicinamibacterales bacterium
CAGAACGAGATCGATCGGCAGTACTTCGCGGACCAGTCGCGGCCACAGGTCGATCTGGTCGGGGGCTACACGATGTCGGGGCTCGCTGGCAGCTCGCTGCAGACCGGCGTCAGCCCGATCGGCGGCAGCAGCTCGGACGCCGCGATACTGGCGCGGCTCAACGAGCTGTCGTTCCGCGCCGGGCTGGATCCGATCGACACGCCGCCTTCGACGGGCAGCGCGGTGCCGGGCCTCCTGGTCGGCGGCTACAGCACGTCGCTCGGCAATCTGTTCTCGCACCGCTATCCGACGGCCGTTGTGCAGGTTCAGATGGAGCTGCCGATCGGCAACTCCACCGCCCGCGCCAACCTGGCACGGACGCGGATTGCAGGCAACCGGCTGGCGCAGCAGCGCCAGCAGCTCGAGCAGGCGATCGAGGCAGAGGTGCGAAACGCGCTGCAGGCCGTTCAGTCGTCGGAGCAGCGGCTGAACGCGGCGGGGTCCGCGCGGCGGAACGCCCTCGAGCAGTACGAAAGCGAACGGCGGCGATTCGATTCGGGGTTGAGCACCGTGTTCCTGGTGCTCGAGCGGCAGACGGCGCTGGTCGCGGCGCAGGCGCGCGAGCTGCGGGCGCGGGCCGACCTCAATCAGGCGATCGCGCTGCTCGAGCGCGCGACGGGCGGCACGCTCGAACGGCACGCGGTCACGATCGGGGCGCCTGCGGTGAGCCAACAGGAGATCAGGAGATAAGGAGAAGAAACAGGAGATCAGGAGATCAGGAGATCAGGAGATCAGGAGAGATCAGAACAAAGGGTCAAGGGATCGGGAGGTCAGGGAATCTGCAGAAGCGCATACGCCCGCTGAGCACGACGCGTAGATCATCTCATTCGGCGGCCCTCAGGCGCTTAGTAGCGGGGGAATTGCGCCTCGCTCGGTTGTCGCATGTTGCCCGACGCGCCCGCCCACCCGTCAGCCACGCGAACCAGGAACCGGTCAACACTGCGGCAAGAAAAACCATCGATTCTCCTGATCTCTTTATCTCCGGTTTCATTCTCTCCTGATCTCCTGACCTCCTGTCTCCCAACGGAAGCACGCGACGATGTGATCGTTCACCATGCCGGTCGCCTGCATGAAGGCGTAGCAGATCGTCGAGCCGACGAACGTCAGCCCGCGCGCCTTGAGGTCCCGGCTCATGGCGTCCGACTCGGGCGTCCTCGGCGGAATTTCCCTGACCGACCGCCACGCGTTCACTTTGGGCCGTCCACCCACGAATTGCCAGATATACGCGTCGAACGCGCCGAACTCGCGCTGGATCTCGAGGAACGCGCGCGCGTTGCGCACCGCGCCCTCGATTTTCAGCCGGTTGCGCACGATCCCGGGGTTCTTCAGCAGCTGCTTCACGCGCCGGGCATCGTAGCGCGCGACCTTCTTCACGTCGAAGCGATCGAACGCGCGCCGGTACTCGTCGCGTTTCCTCAGGATCGTGATCCAGCTCAGGCCGGCCTGCGCACCCTCGAGGATCAGCATCTCGAAGAGCCGCCGGTCGTCGTGGAGCGGCACGCCCCATTCCTGGTCGTGGTATGCCACGTACAGCGGGTCCGTGCCGGCCCAGTCGCATCTCGTCATCGAATCGAGCCTCCTTACGTGGGGCTCCGCCCCACACCCCCGCCTTCGCGCGAAGCGCTACGGCGGGCCGCCGTAGCCTTGGCGGAGGCTGGCCGGCTCGCAGGCGCGCCGTGCGCGCCTCGCTGGAACGTGCGCTCGATCTCGTCGCAGGCCGTCCGGGCGCCGTGCTCGGATCGCACCGCGGCGCCGACACCGGCCGCACGCCGTGAATACTCGCCGTTGCCCAGCAGCGCCGAGAGCTCTGAGACCACCCGCGGCGCCAGGTATGCCGCCCGCGAGATCGTCCGCGCCACGCCGAGGCTCACGCACCGCCGCGCATTGTCCGGCTGATCCTGTCCGAACGGCACGATCAGCATGGGCCTGCCGGAGCGCAGCGCCTGCGCCGTCGTTCCAACGCCGCCCTGATGGACGATCACGCTCGCGCGCGGCATGACGAGGCTGTGCGGCGCGTAGTCGAACGCCACTATACCCGGCGGCAGCCCCGCTCGCCGAAGCGCGGCGGTCTGCTCGCCCGCCAGCAGCACCGCCCGCACGCCGAGCGCCCGGGCGGCCTCGATGCTCGTGCCGTAGAAATCTTCCGCAATCCACACCGCGGACGACCCGAGCGTGAATACGACCGGCGGCGCCCCTTCGTCCAGGAAGCGCAGGAGGTCCGGCGACGCCGGGCGTTCGCCGGCCGCATCGTAGAAGGCAAAGCCCGTGATCACGGTCTGCGGCGGGTAGTCCTCCTGCTTTGCGGCAAAGACGTGGGAAAACAGGCCGAGGACGAGCGACGGCGAGTGCTGTCCCTCGAAGAGGGGGTTGTCCCCCCGCGGAAGTCCCAGCTCCTCGCGCAGCCGATACACCGGCTCGACCCACGACTCGGTCACGCGTCGCCCCAGGCGGTTCATGACACGCGCCACGGCCGGGTGCAGCATCGCGATGCGCCGCAGGGCGGGCGCCTGCGGCGGCGTCGCCGGATCGTAGGCCGACAGGAACGACATCGGGAGCAGCACTCCCGAAACCCACGGCACCTCGGTCGTCTGCGCGGCGATCGGCCCGGTGACCGGCACCTGATGCGTGATCAGGAGATCGGCGCGCGCAGCTTCGAGCGCGGCCACCGTGTCGTCGTACGTCGCGCGTGTCGCCGGCGCGAAGACTCGCTCGAAGAGATACGCGGGCCCCCCGCGGGGGTCGAGCACGCGGCGGATCAGCTCCCGTGCGTCGGGATCGTCGGGAGACACGTCCGGCCGGATCGGATGGAAGCCCAGCCCGGCCTGGCGAACGGCCGATTCCAAGACGCCGAGCGTCGCGACGCTCGCGGCATGCCCGCGCCGCTGCAGCTCGACACCGAGGGCGAGATAGGGATGCAGGTCTCCGAGAGACCCCCACGTCGTGATCAGGACCCGCAGCGACACGTCACTCGACGATGCCCCGATCGGGCGCCGATTGTCGAGCCCTCCGGAGACCCATGCGCAGTCACCGGATCAGGGCGAGCGCGCGAGCATCTGCCTCAGCTCGTCGCGGTGGTTCGTCTCGTCCGAGATTGCCCGGAATTCACCCATCAGATCCGTGTTCAGCCCGTGGATCAGCTGGCGTCGAGCCTTGTCCATGAAGCCCCTCCATCGTCTCTGCAATTGACGATGTATGCCGAATCCGTGCCAGGGCGGGACTGCCTTCCTGCTCAAGCGCCGCTGCCGGGTCAGTACCTCACCTGCACCCGGTAC
>DATIEW010000731.1:0-5755 GCA_035455585.1 Vicinamibacterales bacterium
AGGCCAGGCTCTGCCGCTTGCGCCCGGAGCGCCTGCGCCTCGGCGGGTGGCTCGACCCGCGGGTACGCGCTCAGCCACCACATGACGACGCAGATCGCCATGATGATCGTGCCGACGGTGCGCAGGAACGACAGGCCCTGGTCCCGCGCGGTAAGCAGCGCGTTGGTCAACGACGGGACCTTGTAGCTCGGAAGCTCCAGGATCATGGGGCGGGCGCGTCCCTTGAGGAACGTCCGCCCGAACAGCATCGCGCTCATCAGCGCCGCGCCGGCACCGAGCAGGTAGCAGCCCGCGAACGCGAGGCCCGCAAGCGCCGGCCGATCGGCGAAGAGGAGGCTCGTCAGCAGGACGTAGACCGGCAGCCGCGCCGAGCAGCTCATGAACGGCGCCACCATGATCGTCGCGAGACGGTCGCGCCGATCGGGAATCAACCGCGCGCTCATGATGCCCGGAATCGCGCACGCGTGAGACGTGAGCAGCGGCACGAAAGAATGGCCGGGCAGGCCGAACCGATGGAGTACGCGGTCCATCACGAACGCCGCGCGCGCAAGGTACCCCGTGTCCTCCAGAAGACTGATCAGGAAGAAAAGGAGGCAGATCTGCGGCAGAAAGACGACGGTCCCCGCGATGCCGCCGATGATCCCGTCGGTGAGCAGGTCGCGCAGCGGTCCCGCCGGCAGATGTGTCGTCGTCAGGTGGCCCAGCCGGGCGAAGATCGCCTCGATCAGATCCATCGGCACCGCGGCCAGCGCGAACAGCGTCCAGAAGAGGCCGCCCATGGTTGCCACGAACGCGGCGATGCCGAGGATGGGATGCGTGAACGCGAGATCCAGGCGCTCCGTGAACGTATCGACGTCGGCGGTCGAGCGGCCGCCCGCCGCCTCGCCGATCACGTCGTCGGCCCAGGCCGAAATCGTCTCGATCGAGGCGTCGGCGCGGGGCAGATCGGACGGACGCCGGGCGGGGGGCCGCTCGGCCACCTCGGCAATCGCGGCCTGGAGCGCGGCGATGCCCTCTCCCTTCCTGGCCACCATCGGCACGACCGGCGCGCCGAGCCTTCGGGTGAGCGCCTGAGTGTCGAGCGTCAGACCGCGGCGCTGCGCAAGGTCGACCATGTTGAGCGCCACGACGACCGGCGTGTCGCACGCGAGCAGCTCGGCGGCCAGCACCAGGTTCCGCGCGACGTTGCAGGCGTCGACCAGCACCACGACGGCGTCCGGCTGCCCGAACGGTCCCTGCCCCGAAAGAACCGCCCGCACGATCCGCGCTTCGGGCGATTCGAGATTGAGGTCGTAGACGCCCGGAAGATCGATGACCTCGGCGATCCGTCCGCCGGAGAGCTCCGTGCGGCCGACCCGAGTGGACGTCGTCGTGCCGGGAAAATTCGAGGTCCGTGCGCGCGCGCCGCAGAGGCGGTTGAAGATCGTCGTCTTGCCGGTGTTGGGATTGCCCAGCAGCACGACTTTTACCGTCGACGGATGGCTGCGGACCGCCGGCGTTAGCACGGCGGTCACCGGCGCAGGCACTTCAGCAGCCTTCGCAGCCGATCGGGCTGACGAAAATCCTGCCCGCCACGGCGCGCGACAGGCCTATTCGGGTCGAGCGCACCTGGACGATGCAGGGCTCGCCATTCTTGCAGAGGCGGAACTCGCAGGACTGCGTGAGCCCCAGCGCGCGCAGGAAACACGAGACGTCGCGGTCGAGGAGGGCGTGCTGAAACCGTGCCATCGTTCCGGCCCTCAGATCGCTGAGCCGGACGGGCGCGCCGGCCGCCGCCATCTCCAGGAAATTCGAACCGTTGCGAGCAAGCATTGATGAGGGCCTGACAGGAATCCGGTCCGGAAGCCGGAGCGGATCCCGGTTTTTGAGACTGATCTCACTTTGAAGTCTATATCCGACCTGATTGGTCGGTCAAGACCTGCCAAGCGAGAGGCCGACTCGAGGAACCTGTCCGGGGCCCGTCCCGCCAGCGCGAGAGCCGGCTTCCCGCCGCCGTGCTGCCGCGTCGCGCGGCAGCTTGCGAGCAGCCGCGTGCGTCAGGAGGAACCTGGACAGGACTGACCAGCGTCCTCAGACAAGCTGAGAACAGGTCGCACTTCAGCATGTTCGAGGAGCAGGACCGCACGGGTCGGGGTCGCGAATCTCAACTACAATGATCGGCGCTTCGCTTCCACGACGCTGCAGCCGTCGTCTCGGCGTGCCTGCCCGACACCGGCTCGCTGCATCCGCCGACACTGACCGTCAAAGACTTCGAGAGGTTCTATCGATGCTCCGCCGAATCATCCTGTCGATTACCGTAGCCGCCACGGCGTTTGCCGCCCGTCCGGCCGCAGACGTCAACGTTCGCGACACGCGCCTGCTTCACCAGCCGGCCACGAACGGAACCCACGTTGCCTTCGTGTACGCCGACGACCTCTGGGTCGCCCGGATCGACGGCAGCGATCTCCGGCGCCTCACCACCGACGATGGCGTGGAGTCGAACCCGGCGTTCTCGCCGGACGGCAAGCTGATCGCGTTCAGCGCGCAGTACGACGGCAACACGGACGCCTTCGTCGTGGGCATCGAGGGGGGCGTCCCGAAGCGGCTGACCTGGCATCCGGGGTCGGACACGGTCCAGGGGTTCACGCCTGACGGCCGGAGCGTCCTGTTCACGTCGGGCCGGACGGTCTTCACGACTCGGTACACGCAGCTCTTCCGCGTATCGCTCGAGGGTGGAATGCCGGAACAGCTTCCGATACCGAACGCCGCCAGCGGGGCCTATTCGCCCGACGGCCGGCGCATCGCCTACAGCCCCCTGGGCCCGCGGTTCGAGCAGTGGAAACAGTACCGCGGAGGCACGGTGTCGCGGATCTGGCTGTTCGACACCTCGACCCACGCGGTCGAGAAAGTGCCGCAGCCGCCGACGCGATCGAACGACGTCGACCCGATGTGGATCGGCGGCAGTCTCTACTTCCGGTCCGACCGCGACGGCGAGTTCAACCTCTATTCGTACGACGGGCGGTCCGGCCAGGTGAAGGAGCTCACCAAGCACCGCGACTTCCCCGTTCTGAACGCGTCGGCCGGCGGCGGCAAGGTCGTGTACGAGCAGGCCGGATACCTCCACCTCTTCGACCCGGCCAGCAACGCATCGCGGAAGCTCACGATCGGCGTGCCGGCCGACCTTCGAGAGACGCGGCCGCGCTTTGCGAAGGGCGCCAGGTGGATCCGCGGCGCCGCCATCTCCCCCACCGGCGCGCGCGCCGTCTTCGAGTTCCGCGGAGAGATCGTCACGGTTCCCGCCGAGAAGGGGGACGCGCGCAACCTCACGGGGTCGACCGGCGCCCACGAACGATCGCCCGCCTGGTCGCCTGACGGCGCGCGGATCGCGTACTTCTCCGATGCCTCCGGCGAATACGAACTTCACGTCGTGGCGCAGGACGGCAAGGGAGAGGTGACGAAGCACCGCCCCGGCGGGGCCGGCTTCTACGCCGGTCTGCGATGGGCGCCCGACAGCCGCAAGGTCGCCTACACAGACAACTCACAGAGCTTGTACGTGCTCGACCTCGATACGGGCGTCTCGAAGAAGGTCGCCTCCGCGAAGGTCTACGGCCCGGTCAGTTCCGTCACGTTCGCGTGGTCCCCCGACTCGCGCTGGCTGGCCTACACCGCCAACACCCAGGCCCTGGAGATGACGCTCTCGGCGTACTCGCTCGATCAGGATCGGTCGTTCCGGATCAGCGATGGACTCGCCGAGGTGAGCGAGCCGGTGTTCGATCGCAGCGGAAAGTACCTGTATCTGTTCGGATCGACCGATGCCGGCCCGGTGCTCGACTGGTTCGCGCAGTCCACGGCTGACAACCGCCGCACCCGCAACATCTACCTCGTCGTCTTGCGGAACGATCTCCCCTCACCGCTGGCCAGGGAGAGCGACGAGGAGAAGCCGAAGGCGGGCGGTGCGGCCGCCAAGCCGGAAGCGGCCGAAGAAGCGAAGAAGCCGGCGCCGCAGGCGGCTCCCGAGCCGGTCCGGATCGACTTCGACGGCATCGAGTACCGGATCCTCGATCTGCCGGTGCGCGCCGGCGATCTGTCGAACCTGCAGGCGGGCGACAGCAACCACATCTACTATCTGCGTAGCGCCGAGGGGGACGGCCCCGCCTCGGCGCACCTGCACCGCTTCGACCTCTCGAAGCGCAAGGACGAGCAGATCCTCGACAACGTCCGCGGCTACCTCGTCTCGGCGGATGCCAAGAAGATCCTCTACGCCGGCCGCGACACGTGGTCCATCACCGCGCTGCCCGCCGCGGCGAAGGTCAACGCCACGGAAGGCCGCCTGGCAGTCGCGGACATCGAAGTCAGGATCGATCCGCGCGACGAATGGGAGCAGATACTCGACGAGGCGTGGCGCATCAACCGCGACTACTTCTACGCGCCGAACATGCACGGCGTCGACTGGCCGGCCATGCGCGCCAAGTACGCGGCGCTCTTACCCGACGTCGCCGTCCGCAGCGACCTGAACCGCGTCATCCAGTGGATGTGCAGCGAGCTGTCGGTGGGGCATCACCGCGGCGGCGGCGGCGACAGGCTCGAGACACCGGCGAGCGTGCCGGGCGGGCTGCTCGGCGCCGATTTCTCCGTTGAGAACGAGCGGTACCGCTTCAAGAAGGTGTACGGCGGTCTGAACTGGAATCCACAGCTGCGGTCGCCGCTGACCGAGCCCGGCGTGAACGTCCGGGCTGGCGAGTATCTCATCGCGGTGCGCGGACGGGACGTCCGTCCGCCGGCCAACCTCTACAGCTTCTTCGAGAACACGTCCGGGAAAATCGTCGAGATCACGGTCGGCCCGAATCCCGACGGATCGGGCTCGCGGACCGTGCAGGTCGTGCCGGTTGCCAGCGAGAGCGCGCTGAGGAACCGCGACTGGGTCGAGGGCAACCTGCGCAAGGTGGACGCCGCGACGAACGGACAGGTCGCATACGTCTACGTCCCGAACACGGCGCAGCCCGGGTACGACTACTTCAAACGGTACTTCTATCCGCAGACCCACAAGAACGCCGTCATCATCGACGAGCGCTTCAATGGCGGCGGCCAGGTGGCCGACTACTACATCGATCTGCTCCGGCGCCCCCTCATCAGCTACTGGGCCATGCGCTACGGCGAGGACCTCAAGACCCCGACCGCGTCGATACAGGGGCCGAAGGTGATGATCATCGACGAAACCGCGGGCTCCGGCGGCGACCTGCTGCCGTGGATGTTCCGCAAGTTCGATCTGGGCCCGCTCGTGGGGCAGCGGACGTGGGGCGGCCTCGTCGGCGTGCTCGGATTCCCCACGCTCATGGACGGCGGCTCGATCACCGCGCCCAACCTGGCGATCTGGACGCCGGAGGAAGGCTGGGTGGTCGAAAACGAGGGGGTTCCTCCAGACATCGAGGTGGAGCAGACGCCCAAGGACGTGATCGCAGGACGCGATCCTCAGCTCGAGCGCGCCATCGCTATCGCGCTCGAGGAGCTGAAGAAGAACCCGCCGCCGCAGCCGAAACGCCCTGCGTACCCGGTGCGGGGCAGGACGCTGCGAGGCACGACCACGACGACAGCGGGGGGCGGCAAATAGAGCGTAAACTCCCGACTACCAACTCCCAACGCCCAAGGCGCCGGACGCCGGGCCTGGTTGCTGGAACGCGATGCGCCTTACGTGCTCCAAGTTCCAGAACGAGCTGTCAACCTGGTCTAGTTGGGAGTTGGAGATTGGGAGTTGATGCGATTCCTTCTCGCGCTCTCC
>DATIEW010000732.1:0-2346 GCA_035455585.1 Vicinamibacterales bacterium
CATCCTGTACGCGCACCGCTTTGTTCTTGTATACGAACACGGAATTGCGGGCGATCACGCAGATCGCCCGGAAGCGCGCGAGCTGGGTGATGATGTCCTCGGTGATGCCGTCGGCGAAGTAATCCTGCTCCGGATCTCCGCTCATGTTGGCGAACGGGAGCACGGCGATCGAGGGCTTGTCGGCCAGCGGAGAGTCGAACCCCGTGGCAGCCGGAGGCCGCTGCTCGTCGCCGTCGGGCCGGATGCTGAACGCACGCACCGGGTCGGGGATGTTCTTGACGGCCTGCTCGCCCCGATCGTCGAAGGTTGCGCTCACCCTGCCGAGCACCGCGATGCGGATCGATTCGGAGGCCGTGATGCCGCCCGGCTCGGCGAGGCCCTGCAGCCGGGCCGCGATGTTGACGCCGTCGCCGTACACCGTGCCGTCGGACTTTTCGATGATCTCGCCGAGGTGAACGCCGATGCGAAAGGGCAGGCGCCGGTCCTCCGGCACAGCGCTCGCCTGCGCGTCGAGCTCGCGCTGAATCGCCAGGGACGCGCACACCGCGCTGGTCGCGAGCTCGAAAACGGCGAGCACCGAGTCGCCCGCCATGTCGATCACCCGTCCGCCGTTCGACTCGATGTGGCTGCGGAAGACGGTGCGCGCCGCATCGAGCGCCGCGACCGTCGCGCGCTCGTCCACACGCATCAGACGCGAATAACCGGCCGCATCTGCCGCCAGGATCGCCGCCAGTCTCTGCTTCAGTTCCGTCTCGCTCACCTGCGCCCGCCGACCATCGTCCTCGAGATCCGATTCCTTCGGTCGATCGGCTCGTGCCTGTGCTTTTCATCATACCATCCACCACCCGGCAGGTATCTTTCGACCTGCTGCGCCCGCCGTCGATGAATGGCATGACCGTGACCCTGGAGGCCGGGGGCCGGTGTTCCGGGGTGGTATCCTGTGGCTCACGCACCCCAGGAGCACCGGTCGCGTGACGATCGACTACGACAAGCTGGTCAACTGGCAGATTCCCGAGGTCGAACAGCATCTCACCCGGCGCGACACCATCCTGTACGCGCTCGGCGTCGGGCTCGGCGCCGACCCCTGCGATGCCGGTGAGCTGCGCTTCGTCTACGAGGACCGGCTGCAGGCGCTGCCGACGATGGCGATCGTGCTGGGCTATCCCGGCCCCTGGCACGCGCATCCCGATACCGGCATCACGCGCAGCCGCGTGGTGCACGGCGAGCAGGGGTTCCGCATCGTGAAGCCGCTGCCGGTGGAAGGCGACATCGTCGGCAAGACGCGTGTGACCGGGCTGGTGGACAAGGGCACGGACAAGGGCGCGCTGCTGATGACCGAGACCACGGTACGCGACAAGGCGAGCGGCGATGTCATCTGCACGCTCACTTCCACCGCCTTCTGCCGGGCGGACGGAGGCTTCGGCGGATCCGGCGGCCCGGTTCGCACGCCGCACCCGATTCCCGACGCGCCGCCGCAGCACGTGTGCGATCTTCCGACCCTGCCCCAGGCGGCGCTGATCTACCGCCTGTCGGGGGACTACAATCCGCTGCACGCCGACCCCGCGTACGCGCGCCAGGCGGGTTTCGACAGACCGATCCTGCACGGTCGCTGCACGTTCGGCATCGCCGGGCACGCGATCCTGAAGACGGCGTGCGGCTACGACCCCGCGCGCTTCGTCTCCATGGAGGGGCGGTTCTCCGCACCGGTGTACCCGGGCGAGACGATCCGCACGCAGATGTGGCGCGACGGCAACGTGGTTTCGTTCCGCGCCACTGCTCCCGCGCGCGGGGCGACCGTGCTCGACAACGGCAAAGCGGAGATCCGATGACGCCGCCCCGAATGATGGAAGGCAAGGTGGTGGTGGTGACCGGTGCGGGGCGCGGCATCGGCGCCGCCATCGCCGGGCTCATGGCGGCCGAAGGCGCCAAGGTCGTGGTGAACGACATCGGCGTGTCGCTCGCCGGCACGGGCGGCGACGAGGCGCCGGCGCACGAGGTCGTCACCGAGATCGAGAAGGCCGGCGGTGCGGCGGTCGCCAACACCGACAGCGTTGCCGGGTTCGCCTCCGCGGGAAAGATCATCCAGTGCGCGGTGGACACCTTCGGGCGCATCGACTGCGTGGTCAACAACGCCGGCATCCTGCGCGACGTGATCTTCCACAAGATGACCGAGGACGACTGGGATGCGGTGCTGACGGTCATGCTGAAGGGCGCGTTCAACACCTGCCGCCACGCCGCCGATCACTTCCGCAAGCAGGCCTGCGGGAGCTTCGTGCACATGACCTCGACCGCGGGGCTGATCGGTGCGGTGGGTCAGGCCAACTACGGCGCGGCCAAGCTCGGCCT
>DATIEW010000733.1:0-9363 GCA_035455585.1 Vicinamibacterales bacterium
CCTCCGGTCGCCGCCTTTACGTGCCTCGCAGTGCTGGCGACGGCGTTCCTCTGTGGAGCGCAGTCGGTTCGGCATGCCGGCGCGTTGAACCTGATCGGGGCGTTGAACGGGCCCGCGAGCTCGACACGCGGGAGACGCGCCCACCGCGCACGCTCACTGCTCCTGGTTCTTCAGGTCGGCCTCACCGTCGCGCTCCTGGCGGCCGCCGGCCTCGTGGTGCGGAGCTTCGTGAACCTCAGGAGCATCGAGCTCGGTTTCGAGCCATCCAACGTGCTGACGATGAACGTTGCATTCCGCGACGCGCAGCCTTCGGCCAACGACCGGATGCACGAACTGCTCGCGCGCGTCTCGGCGTTGCCGGATGTCGAAGCCGCAGGTGCCGTCTATCTGCGTCCGCTGGCGCTCGGACCGATCGGGGCAGAGAGCCGGGTCATTCTCGAAGGACAACAAGACACTCCGCTGGCGGCGCGCCTCAATCCGACGCTGAGCTACCAGGTCGCGACGCCAGGCTACTTCACCGCGATGCGTATCCAGCTCAGACGCGGGCGTCTCTTCACCGATCGAGACAACCTCGCGGCGCCCAGTGCCGCCATCGTCAGCGAGAGCACCGCCCGCGCATTGTGGCCTGGGGGCGATCCGCTCGGCCGTCGGATACTGATGCCGACGCATTCGTCCGATGGCGGACCCGGCGCTTGGCGCACCGTTGTCGGCGTCGTGAGCGACGTCCGCTATCGCGGCATCGATGACGTCCGTCTGGATGTCTACGATGCTGCTCTGCAGGCCGCCGTGACGGCTGGCGATCTGGTCGTTCGGACGTCGCGTGATCCCCTCGCGGTTGCGGGAGCGGTCCAGGCAGAGGCGCGCCGTCTCGATCCACGCGCAGTGATCGATCGCCTGACGACGATGGACGCCATCGTGTCGCGGGCGGTCGCGCCGTGGCGCTTCAGCGCATGGTTGTTCACACTGTTTGCGGTACTTGCCTTCGTGCTTGCCACGGTGGGCCTCTTCAGTGTCGTGAGCCTCGATGTCGCGCAAAGGCGGCACGAATTTGCCGTCCGCCTGGCGGTCGGTGCCCAGCGCAGTGACGTGCGCCGATCCGTGCTCGTGTCCGCGCTGTGGCGTGGCGTCCCGGGAGTAGCGTTCGGCGCGCTGGCCGCCGTCCTCGGTACCCGTGCCATCCGTCACATCCTGTTCGGTGTGGAAGCAGTGGACCTGGTCACGTACTTCACGGTGATCGTGCTGGTTCTTGCCGTAGTGTCCGCGGCGTCCTGGCTGCCGGCCCACCGCGCCGCACGTACCGACCCTCTGGCGCTTCTGAGGCGGGACCAGTGAGCTGGCGCCGCCTTCGAGCGCAACGGTGAAGGATTCCTGCGCCTGTCGTAGGGCTTCGCGGACGGCGGAGAGCTGGCCGGAGCCGGCGACGGGATGCGGCGCGACGAGGTTCGGCGGGCCCTCAGCACTCGATTCTCGAAACAGGGCGGCTCTGCGCCCGCTCCGAACGGGCCGGACCGGCCGTCCCAGGCCGTTACGCAGCCGCCGCGGGCCGATCCGGTGCCGTCAGAGCCGTGTACGTCCGGCCGACGCGCCACGCGAGCAGCAGCCAGACCGCCACGAGCAGCGCGTTCACCGCCGCAAAGCCCCGCGGCTGCAGCGTTACGATCGCCGTCCCCACGAACACGAGCAGCGCCGAGAGCACGTCGCCCATGCGCACGAAGAACGAGTCGATCGCCTGTTTCGCGGTGAACTTCTGCTCGTACGTGCACGGCAGGAACAGCATGTTCCGGACCGTGTTGTTCAGAGAATAGTCGGTCGAGTTCTCCAGCACCTTCGCTGTGAGCACCGCGGCCAGCACCGGGAAGAAAACCAGCACGTTGTAGGCTCCAAGCGAGATCATTGGCAGGATCATCACGCCCCAGCCGACGCCGAGGTACTTCACGACGCGGGACACGACGAAGAGCTGAAGCAGCAGGCCGAGTATGTTGACCATCGTGAAGTACTTCGAGTAGAAGTCCCCGATGAGCTGCTCCTTGGACAGCCCGCCGGCCGTACCCGCGGCGACGGACGCGGTCGCCGAGTGCTCGACAATGCTGCCGAGGATGTACTCGCCGGTGGTGTTCACCCAGTTGAGCAGCATGAGCATGACGGCGATCAGAAGCAGATAGCGCGATTGGAACACCATCGCAAAGGCGCCCTTCCCGGACGGCGGTCTGGCCGCTGCCTTCGCCGGCGCGGGGCGCGCCCGGTGACGCGTCTCTTCCCGCCGATCCACGATGTTGCTCACCAGTCCCTGAACGACGAGGAGGGCGCCGCCGAGCAGCAGGAGCAGGTTTATCCCCAGCGGCTCGATCAGCCGATCCGCCACGCGCGCGCCGACGACGGCGCCGAGCGATGCCCCGAAGCCGACGATGACGAAGAGCCGCTCGCCTTCCGGCTTGGAGTAGATGTCGTTGGCGAACGACCAGAACTGAGCGACGATCATCAGGTTGAATATCCCGATCCAGAGGAAGAAGAGGACCGCGATCGGCAGGCCGGCCTGTGCCGCCAGGAAGAAGGCAACGAGGCAGCCCGCGAAGATCGTCGTCACGACGTTGATGAGCCGCATGCGCGGGAGCCGGGACACCAGCCGCCCGTAGGCGGGCACGATGACCATGAGCAGCACGACCTGCGCCGCGGACATGTAGCTCTTCAGCTCCGCGGATCCTTCGCCGAGGATGAGCGCCTCGCGCACCGGCTTCAGGACGTAGTAGGCCATCAGGATGAGGAACACGTTGGCCGCGAGCAGGAGCGCGGTCGTTCCCTCGCCGGCATGCACCTCGGTGAATGCCCCGAGCCAGCGCTCGAGCCGGCTGCGGTTGTCAGGTGCTGGTGTGGTCATGTGCCCGCCTCAGTCCGAACTCGAGCGTGCTGGACTTCTCGCCCCCCTCGTCCACCCGTTCCCGCACGCTCCTGATGATTGACCGTCGCGGTCGCGCTGTCTCGGCGTTCCCGCCCCGGATCCGATAGGGTAAGCTATGAACCTCGCGCCGCAGGCGCTGGGGGGTCCGGCCGCCTTCGCGCCGTAGGCGCTTCGGCGAGCCTCGCCGGAGCTTCAGCGCAGGCGGGCGGGGCGAAGCCCCCCGGGAAGAATGAAACGCTACCACGATATCGCCGGCGACGGAGGGTCCGGAATCCTCGAGCAGGTTGCCGAACGGCGCGCCCGCATTGCGGACGGGCTGGTCGGGGTGCGTCATCTCGTGGCCGTGGGCTCGGGCAAGGGGGGAGTGGGGAAGAGCACCCTGACGCTGCATCTCGCGGGCGCCCTGCGCGCCCGGGGGCTCCAGATCGCGATCCTGGACGCGGACTTCAACGGTCCCTCGCAGGCGCGCATGGCTGGAGTCCAGGGGGCGCTGTTCGTTCCCGGCAGCGACAAGGTCGCGCTGCCGCGGACCAGAAACGGCATCGGGGTCTTCTCGATGGGTTCGCTCGTACCGGAGTCGGATGCGCTCGACTTCGAGAGCGCGGCGAGTGGGGAATCCCACACCTGGCGCGCCACGAGGGAGTTCGCTCTTCTCGGCGAGATCCTCGGGTCCTTCGAGTGGGGAGCGCTCGATCTGCTGATGGTGGACCTGCCGCCGGGAGTCGAGCGGACCGTCCAGTACGCCGATTTTCTCGGGCCGCGGACGTCGTTTCTGCTCGTGACGATCCCATCCGAGGTGGCACGGGGCGTCGTGGCGCGCTCGGTCGCTGCCCTGTCGAAGCGGCCAAATCGCGTTCTCGGCTGCGTCGAGAACATGAGCGGCTACTACTGCCGCGACTGCAACGCCGTCAGGCCGCTTTTTTTCTCGCACGAAGCCCCAGACCTGGGAATCCCCTGCCTCGGGACCGTGCCGTTCGATCCGGAGCTTGCGCGGCACTGCGATCGGGGGACCGCTCTTGCGGCACTGAGCGAAACACCTGTGGGCCGTTCCCTGGAGCAGATCGCACAGCGGCTTCTGGAGAGCCTCGAAACTACAGAACCGGACTCCGCTCAGGATCCGAGCGAGCGACGGCCTGGCAAGGAGCCTGCGCGATGAAGTTTCTCTGTGTCCCGTGCGACAGCCCGATGAAGCTGCAGAGTGTGGGTCCGCCCGAGCGCGGCTCGCTCTCGGTCGTCTACTCGTGTCCCGAGTGCGGCTACGAGATGGCGATGCTCACCAATGCGTACGAAACACAAATCGTCCAGTCGCTCGGCGTGCGAATCGGCCCCTCGACTGCGCTCGGGGCAGGCCCCGAGATCGGCGCGGAAACATCGTCCGCATCCGGCTCCCGCTGCCCGTTCTCCGCGATGATCCCGGCGACGGAGGGCGCGCCCGGGGAGGAGCGCTCCGGCCGCGCCGCCGAGCCGATCCCCGTGCGCTGGACGGCCGCCGCCGAAGCGCGGCTCGCGAACATACCGGAGTTCGTCCGACCGATGGCGCGGGCCGGGATCGAGAGATTCGCGCGGGAAAACGGATCCGCCGAAGTGACCGAGAAAATCCTCGACGCCGCGCGCGAGTTCTTCGGCATGTAGCACATGAACGCGAGCCCGTTTGCCCGGCCCTACGTCATCTCCTGGAACCTCACCTACCGCTGCAACCTCGCCTGCGAGCACTGCTATCTCGATGCCGGCGGCACGCCGCTGGTGGGAACTGAGAACTTCGCCGATCGGAGCGAGCTCGGCACCGGGGAGTGCTTCAAGGTCATCGACGAGATCGCCGCGTTCGCGCCCGAATGCCTGACGATCCTGACGGGGGGTGAGCCGCTCCTGCGTCGTGACATCCTCGAGATCGTCCGGCGTGCGGCGAGGCGCGACCTCTGGGTCGTCGTAGGCACCAACGGCGTGCGCATCACCGAGAACGTGGCGAAGCGCCTGGCGGATGCGGGGGCGCGGGGGCTTTCCCTCTCCCTCGATGCGCTCGATCCCGGACGTCACGACCGCTTCCGGAGGGTGAGCGGCGCCTGGCAGAACACGGTTGAGGGGGCGGAAATCCTCAACAGGACCGGGCTTCCCTTCATCGTGCAGACGACCGCCGGTTCGCACAACCTCGGCGAACTCGACGCGATCGCCGACTTCGCGCACGATCGGCTCGCCGCGAAGGTCTGGAACCTCTATTTCCTGGTGCCGACAGGGCGCGGGCAGTTCGTGTCTGATATGACCCCCGCGCAGTACGACGAGGTGCTCGACTCTCTCTACCGGATCCAGCGGAAGTACGACCGGCGTATGCTCGTGAACGCGAAATGCGCGCCGCACTACATCAAGACCGTCCTGGAGAACTCTGCTGCCGGGGCCGAATCGGCCAGGCCGGATACGGATTCGCGGGCGTCCGCCGCGTGGCCGGCCTCGTCCCCGATCCGGACCTACTCCGGAGGGGCAGGTGGGTGCCCGGCGGGGACGCACTACATGGGGATCCGGCCGAACGGGGACGTCACCCCCTGTCCGTACCTCCCGGTCTTCGCGGGGTCCCTTCGCGGCGCAAGGCTCGCGGATCTGTGGACCTCCTCGGAGCTGTTCACGGGCATCCGCCGCCGCGCCTCGCTCGGGGGGCGGTGCGGGGAGTGCGAGATGAACGCCCACTGCGGGGGCTGCCGCGCTCGCGCCTACGGAGTAACGGGCGAGCTGATGGCCGAGGACCCCCTCTGCACCCACACCCCGGGGAGGTTCGCCGGGTCCCCGCTGCTCGTGCTCCGAAGCCCTGCCTCCGAGGCGATCGAATATGGCCACGAATCGCCCGCGACGATCGCCTGGGACGATGCCGCCGCCGCGCGCATGAAGAGGGTTCCGGCGTTCGTCCGCGGGATGGTCGTGAGGGCCGTCGAGGAGTCCTGCAGGAAGAACGGCCTCGAACGCGTGACCGTAGAGGAGCTCGAGAGAATCCGTGCGCGGATGCCGACGCCGAAGTTCTTCGGGTAGAAAGGACGCCGGGTTTCCAGGAAGCGCCTTTCGCGGTCGCTGGATCGCCACGTCTACCGGTTGGATTTGTTCAGGGGTGCTCTCATGAACGGACGAGAGATGATCAGGCGGGCCGGGCTGACCCTCGCGGTCTGCCTGCTGGCCGTCAGCGCGTACGCGCAGGCGACTGCTGCTCAGAAACCCGCGCGGAAGCCGTACGAACCGACGGTCGGGCAGGCAGGAAAGGACGTCGTCTGGGTACCGACGTCCGAGGCGCTCGTCGAGAAGATGCTCGACATGGCCAAGGTGACCCCGCAGGACTTCGTGATGGATCTCGGCTCCGGCGACGGACGCACGGTGATCGCCGCCGCAAGGCGCGGCGCGACGGCCATGGGCATCGAGTACAACCCCGACATGGTCGAGCTGTCCAGGAGGAACGCCGCCAGGGAGAACGTGAGCGCCAGGACGACGTTCGTCAAGGGCGACCTCTTCGAGGTCGACCTGTCCAAGGCCACGGTGATCACGATGTTCCTGCTGCCGGAGATCAACATGAAGCTGAGGCCGAAGATCCTCGAGCTCGAGCCGGGCACACGGGTCGTCTCGAATTCCTTCACGATGGAGGATTGGGAAGACGACTTCACCGAGTCGGTCTCCGACGACTGCACGAGCTGGTGCACGGCGCACATGTGGATCGTCCCGGCGAAAGTGGAAGGCGCGTGGACGACGCCGCAAGGGGAGCTCAGGCTCACGCAGACATTCCAGAAGCTGAAGGGGACGCTCGGCGCAACTCCTGTGGAAGGCCGGATGGCGGGTGATGAGATCACCCTGACGGCCGGCAAGGCCATCTACACCGGCCGCGTGAACGGCACGTCGATCAAGGGCTCGGTGTCCGCCGGCGGCAGCTGGACGGCGACGAGACGGTAGCTGGCCTGCTGTCCGGTTCGAAGGGGCTGCCCTTCCAGGAGCTGCTCAGGCGTACATCGGCCGGCCGCTCCTCAGCGCCAGCCAGCCGCGCACGATGCGATAGACGAACCACAGGCTCACGATCGCGAGCGGCAGCCAGGCGATCAGGATGCCGACGCCGAACGTCAGGGCGATGAACAGCAGGCAGAGGCCGACCCACAGGACTCCATACCAGAAGGTTCGAATCTGCCACCGGAAGTGCGTCTCGAGCCAGGTGCCGCGCGCCTCGCTGCGCTTCACGTAGTTCAGGATGACCGCGATGATCGACGGCCACCCGGTCAGGAACGCGCCGACGACGGTGGCCGCGCCGATGAGGCCCGTTACCAGACTGAACGCGTGCAGCGCGTAGATCAGCTGCGTCCAGTTGTAGAGCGGACCCGGCGCCGGATTCGGGTGCATGCCACCATTCCATCGCTCCCGGCCGCTCGCGTCAACGCCCGCGGTCGATCTGGAGCCGGGCGCCTGCTGCGTGAATGGCCGATCTGCCTCCATCACCGGTGTGGCGCCTATCGGCGACGGGGACCCGCAACGAGGCATACCCTGACGCCACTTCTTGAAAGCCGTTGACATCCCGACCGGGCTCGGCTAGAAGATCAGGTGTTATAGAAACGTAACAGTTGCGGATCGGTCCCGAAGACTCCTGCCACCACGTCCCACCCGGCGGGCCGCAGAGAGAGGATCAAGCATGAAGAACACGTTCGCTCGCGTTGCTCTTGCCGCGGCTCTTGTCGCGGTGTCCTGGCCGGCGGTGATTGCCACCGGCACGGCGTCCGGTGGAGATCAGCAGGCGCCCGCCGAGAAGCGTCCGCTGACGCTCGAGACCATGGCGGGGGGGCGCGGCGGCGGGTTCGGCGGCGGCGGCCTCTCGATTTCGCCGGACGGGCGGTGGCTCGCCCTTGGAGGCCGGGGCGGCCTGAGCCTGATCCCGGTGGACGGCCCCGCGGAACCGAAGCCCTGGTTTCAGGGAAGCATCGTCGCATGGTTTCCCGATGGCCGGCGTATCCTGACGTCGCGCGAGGGCGACCTCTGGTCGGTCGCGGTCGGATCGGCGACTCCGACGCGGATCACCAGCGACGAGGGGAACGAGCGCGCGCCCGCGATCTCGCCCGACGGCAGGTGGATCGCGTTTTCCTCGAACCGTGGCGGGCACAACGACATCTGGGTCGTCCCGGCCGATGGCAGCAGCGCGGCGCGCAAGCTGACCGAGGCCGCCATGCCGCTCGACGAGACCCGGTTCGGCCCGGCCTGGTCGCCGGACGGCAGGACCATCGCGTATGTCTCGAACAAGACCGACTACTGGCACGACGATGTCTGGCTCGTGGACGTGGAGTCCGGCAAGCCGCGCCAGCTGACCCGGAACGTGATGGCGTCGGAGACGCCAGTCTGGTCGCCCGACGGGAAACACATCGGCCTGCTCGGCAGCTCGAAGAAGGGCTACTGGTACATGGATCTCTACGACATCTTCCTGATCGATCCGGTGACGGGTGCGGAGCGGCCGGTGAAGATGCAGGTCTACGCCACTGGAGATCTGATCTGGTCGGGCGACAGCTCGCGCCTGTACTTCACGTATCAGGAGCGGGGCGACATCAACCTCTATTCGGTGCCGGCCGCCGGCGGAGTGGCCACGAAGGTCACCAACGACCGCGGCGTCATGCGGGGGCTGCAGGCATCGGCCAACACCGGCGGGTTCGTGTTCACGCGTTCCACGCCTGCCGACGGCACCGGGTCGTACTACCTGCCTGGCATCGGCGGCCCCCCGCGCCAGATCGCGCTGCAGGCCGTCGGCTACGAGGGCATTCGCGAGCCGCGCGAGATCGCTTATCGCTCGTTCGACGGTCTCTATATTCAGGGCTTCCTGTACCTGCCTCCCGACATGAAGCCCGGCGCGAAGTACCCGGCGCTCGTCCAGGTGCACGGCGGCGGCACGAATTCGACGCTGCGCACGCAGGCGATCATGGAGCAGTACCTCTCGTCGAAGGGTTACGTCGTGCTCGCGATCAACTACCGGGGAGGGTCGGGTTTCGGCCGCGAATTCCAGGATCTCGGCGTCAACGACTGGGCGAGCGGCCAGGCCCACGACGCGGCCATGGCGGCCGACTTCCTGCGGTCGCTTCCGTACGTGACCGGGAAGGTCGGCATCTACGGCTACAGCTATGGCGGCATCATGTCGATGGCGGCCATCGCGCGGCATCCTGGCAAGTTCGACGCGGCCGTGCCGATGGCCGGCATCTACGACTTCGCCGACGCGTACACCAATGCCGATCGGCTCGGGAAGGTGTTCATCAGGACGGGGCACGGCGGCCCGCCGGAGGAGCGCAGGGAAGTCTATGCCATCAGCAACACGCTCGCGCGCGTGAAGAACATCACGACCCCGCTCCTCGTGATGCACGGCGAGGCCGACGTACGGGCGCCGTTCCGCCAGTATCAGATGGCCGTGAAGCTGCTCAAGGAACACAACAAGGTGTTCGAGAGCAAGAGCTATCCCAACGAGCCGCACGGCTTCCGCGATCCGG
>DATIEW010000734.1:0-9052 GCA_035455585.1 Vicinamibacterales bacterium
ACCTGCTGATTGCGCGGAAAGCCGAAGCGCGGCGGCATCACGCCCACGACGGTGCGAGCCGTGCGACCCACGCTCACGACGCGGCCGATGATCGCCGGGTCGTGCAGGAACTGTCGCTGCCACACGTCGTAACCCAGGACCACGACGGGCTCCGCACCCTCCGTTTCGTCCGTCGGCTGCAACGGCCTGCCGAGGAGCGGCGGCACGCGGGTGAGCGGAAACGCTGACGCCGTGATCTCCGCCACGCGCAGGGCTTCGACGCGCCCTTCGCCCGTGAGCACGTTGCGCTCGCTCACGCGCGCGGCGCCGAGTTCCGCCACCGTCTTCAGAGACCGTCGCCAGATCGCGAAATCGTGGAGCACTCTTGGCTCCACGCGTGACGCCGCCGTGTCCTGCGTCTCGAGGCGCACGACTCGGCCGCCCTCATCGAACGGCAACCGTTTGTACAGCAGTTCGTCGGCGACTTCGATGCCGACCGCCCCAATCGCTATGGCACCCGCCAGTGAGAGGCCCCCGATGATCGTGAGCGCGGGATATTTCAGCAGCAGGCGCGCACCCAGCTTCCAGTCGAGCCATGAGACCGCGGCGAGCAGACCGCGGCCCGCGGCCGCCGGTACGTCACGCGCCGTCATCGTGCCTCACCCCGCAGGCGCCCCTGAGCCTGCTGACCGCAAACCACGCCGGCATTCATGCGCTTCTCCAGTCCGCATCGGACCCAGGCAATAACTTTATGATACAAAGCCCTCTGCATAAACTTCAGCCAACGCGATGATGTGTGTGCAGAACTTTCTAACGCCAGAACGCCCACCACGGGCGCAAATGCCTGCTGAGCGCTCGCTCGATCATCTCGATCATGAAGAGCAAGTAGTGATCGCCTTGGCGAAGAGTCGTGAAGGGTGCGTGGTAAAGATTTCCGGCATTGCCCTTCGCGCGATCCGTGAGCGAGGATTGGAGGCGCCGCCCGGATTTGAACCGGGGATGGAGGTTTTGCAGACCTCTGCCTTACCACTTGGCGACGGCGCCGGTCGGAACTCGATTGTACAGGGAAATCCGGCCGCGGCTCTATGCGCGGCTACAACAACACGTGGCGGGCAGAACAATCGGCATCTGCTTGCTCCGCGCTACGCTGCGTGGCAGCCCGGAATACCTGCCGCAAAACCCCGAGCCTCCATTGGGCCAGCTTCGTCCCCGCGTCACCGACATCGAGCGGAAGGAAGGAACGGGCCAAGCGGCGACGGCCATCCCCACTCGATCACGATACGTCACCGACAGGCGCGCGGAGCGGAGTGGGCGTTGGGGCCCCTCGGAGCGGAGCGCGCAGGAGCGGGCCCCAGGCCCGCGACGTTCTGAATAAATGGAGCGGGAAACGGGATTCGAACCCGCGACTTCGACCTTGGCAAGGTCGCACTCTACCACTGAGTTATTCCCGCTCGCCGAATCCGACCTCAGCTCAGGACTCCGAAGCACGGATCGTACCACAGGCCGATCCGGTCGATCAACACGTCAGCCCTCCACCTCGAACGCATTCACGTACACCGTAATCCGCGGCGCCGTCACCGCATCGTCAATCGCCACCACGTCGAACCGGCAGAGCCGTGCGCCGACGCGGTGGCGCGCGAGGTACTCCACGGCCATCGACGCGAGGCGCCGACGCTTGCGGACGGTCACGGCCTCGGCGGCGGGCCCGAATTCGCCGGTCGCCCGGGCCTTGACCTCGACGAACACCAGCGCACCACCCTCCTCGGCCACGATGTCGATTTCACCATGCCGCGTGCGGTAGCGCCGCTCGAGGATTGCGTACCCGCGCCGCTCCAGCTCCGCGACGGCGAGCGATTCGCCCAGTCGTCCGAGCGCCTGTCGCTGAAGGGTCACGGTGAATCGACCGGGCCGATGCAAGAAAAAGTCCGCCGCCATCGAACCTCCGGCGGGCCCGTGCCGTAACATGAGACCGGAGGCCAGTGTGGTGTCTCCGAAATGGCTTGCGCACCGAGGGCGCCGATGCGCCCGGCTGGCAAGGCGCGAGGCGTGAGAATATCGGGAATATTTGAGCGCCGAGCAACGCCGCCAGACGGGATGCAGCGGCGGCCGAATGCCAAGCTATTCCGGAGACACCACACTAGAATCGAGATGCTGGAAGCCCTTCGGTCCGACGTCAGGTACGCGCTCAAGTGGCTGATCCGGAGCCCCGCGTTCACGGCAGTCGCCATCCTGTCGCTGGCTGTGGGCATCGGCTTCAACACGACGATCTTCTCCGTCGTGGACGCGCTCCTGCTCCGGCCGCTGCCGGTCGAGCGCCCCGACCGCCTCGTGGACGTGTACACGCGCGGCGGCGACGGCGACATGTACGCCACCAGCTCGTATCCGGACTATCTGGACTTCAAGAGCCGCAACGAGGTCTTCACGGACATGCTCGGCTACAGCCCGTCGATCGCGGCTCTGAAGGCCGGCGATCGGTCGCGCATGGCGCTGGGCGAGGTGGTGACGGGCAACTACTTTCCGCTCCTCGGCGTGCCTGCGGCGATCGGCCGTACGCTCCTCCCCGAGGACGATCGTCCTGGCGCCGGACGCGCGGTCGTCCTGTCCCACGGCCTGTGGACCCGTGAATACGGGGCTGACGCGTCGGTGCTGGGCAAGCCCCTTCACATCCACGGCCAGCCCTACACGATCGTGGGCGTCGCGCCCGCGTGGTTCACGGGGATGGTGCCGATGCTCGAGCCCGAGATGTGGACCGCCGTCGCGTGGGTTGAGGAAATCGGACCGGCGGGCATTCAGGACGCGGTGCCCTCGCCCGGCAACACGAGGCTCGAGCGGCGCGGCCAGCGCTGGATGTTCGTCAAGGGCCGCCTGAAGGATGGCGAAACCGCCGCGCGGGCAGAGGCCAACCTCCAGTTGATCATGGGGCAGCTCGGCTCGGAGTATCCGAAAACGAACGAGCGCCGGCCGATTGCGGTGGCCGGCGGTGTCCGCATCCATCCTCAAGCGGACCGCATGCTCTGGCCGATCGCGGCCGGCCTGATGATCGGCATCGGGCTGGTGCTGCTCGTCGCGTGCGCGAACGTCGCGAACATGCTGCTCGCGCGCGCCTCGGGGCGGCGCCGCGAGATCGGCATCCGCCTGGCGATCGGCGCCAGCCGCATGCGCCTCGTCCGTCAGCTCGTGACCGAGAGCCTCGTGCTGGCGGCGCTGGGCGCGGCCGCCGGCGTGGGGATTGCCGCGCTGCTGCTCCGGCTGCTCGACGCCATGCCGCTGCCGCTGCCCGTGCCGCTCGCGCTGGCGCTCCGGATAGACGGCCGCGTGCTCCTCTTCACGACGGCGGTCGCCAGCCTGGCAGGTCTGGTGGCCGGTCTCGCGCCCGCGCTGCGCGCCACGCGGCCCGACGTGGTCTCCGACCTCAAGGGTGATGCTGCGTCGGCAAAGACCGCCGGGCGCCGGTGGACGCTCCGAGACGGGCTGGTCGCCCTTCAGACGGCGGTCACGCTCGTGCTGCTGGTCTCGGCCGCGCTCCTCACGCGCAGCATTCTGGAGGCGCAGCGTGTCGATCTGGGGTTCCGTCAGAACGGCCTCGTCGCGCTCGGCGCGGAGCTGAGCCTGATAGGCTACGACGAGCCGCAATCGAGGCAGCTGTTCGAGCGCGCCTACGACCGTATTCGCGCGATCCCCGGCGTGCAATCGGTTTCCCGCGCGGTCCGGCAGCCGCTCGCGATCAACTACAACCGGAACACGGTCTTCTTCCCGGAGCGGCAGCAGCCCGGCGATCGCGGCCTCTCGATCTCGGCGACCTGGGTGGATGAGAACTACTTCGCGACGCTTGGCGTTCCACTCCTCAGCGGCCGCAACTTCGGCAGCGCCGACGGCCCGGAATCCCCACGCGTGGCCATCGTCAACGAAGCGTTCGTCCGGACGTACTGGCTCGACGCGGAACCGCTCGGCCGGCGTTTCCGGCTGCGAGGCATCGACGGCCCCGAGTACGAGGTCGTCGGCGTCTCGGCCGACTACAAGGTCCACACCGTCGGTGAGCCGCCCACGCCTTATATCCACTACGCGCTCGGGCAGCGGAGCTTCACAGGCGAGGTGTTCATCGCCCGGACGGCGGTCGATCCGGACGCGCTGCTCGCGTCGATGCGGAGCGAGCTGCTGGCGCTCGAGCCGGGAACCGTGTTCCTCGACAGCCAGACGCTGCAGGCCCAGGTCGATACGACGCTCCTGCCGGCGCGGCTGGCGGCCCAGACGATCGGCCTGGTCGGGCTGGTGGCCACGGCGCTGGCAGCCATCGGACTCTACGGGGTGATCGCGTACGCCGTCGCGCGGCGAACGCGCGAGATCGGCATACGGATGGCGCTCGGCGCGGCGCCCGGCTCCGTCATGGGGATGGTGATGCGCCAGGGGTTGAGCGTCGCCGCCGCGGGGCTGCTCGTGGGCGCGGGGTTGTCGTGGCTGGCCGCCCGGGCGATCGCATCGGGCCTCTACGGGGTGGGCGTCGGCGATCCAGCCGCCTGGGCGGGCGCCGCAGCCATTCTCCTGGCCGCCGCGGCCCTGGCGAACTACGTGCCCGCACGCCGAGCGGCGCGCGTAGATCCCTCGGTGGCGCTGCGGCTGTACTGATGATCGGCTCTTAGCGCCCTCCAGCTTCCGGCTGAAGCCGGAAGCCACCAGCAACGCGCGCCCGAATCCGCGCGGGTGTCGAGGTTCGGCCTCGCGCTGGCCGCCGCGCTCACCGCACGCCGGTCGCGCTGGCGCGCGTGACCTCCGCCAGCGCCTCGTCCATCACCGCCAGCACGCTGTCGGCCTGCGCCTTCGACAGCACCAGCGGCGGGGCGAGCCGCAGCGCGTTCCGTCCCGCGCCGAGCACCAGCACGCCGCGGCGGAACATGGCCTGCACGAGCGCGTTGCGCTCCGCGGCCGCGCGCTCCTTCGTGCGTCGATCGCGCACCAGCTCGATGCCGATCATCAACCCCTTCCCGCGCACGTCGCCGATGAGCTCGTGCTTCTCCTGAAGCTCGCGGATCCCGCCCATGAGGTGATCGCCGACGGCGGCCGCGTTGGCGACGAGCTGGTCCTTTAGAAGCCTGATCGTCGCATTCGCGGCGGCGCACGACACGGGGTTTCCACCGAACGTGCTCGCGTGCGCGCCGGGCGGCCAGACCATGATCCCGGCCCGCGCGCACGTCACGCCGAGCGGAAGCCCCGACGCGATGCCCTTCGCGATCGTGACGACGTCCGCCTCGAGACCGAAATGCTCCAGGGCGAACATCCTGCCCGTGCGTCCCATGCCCGACTGCACCTCGTCGACAACCAGCAGGATGCCGTGCGTCGTCGCCAGCGCGCGCAGCCCCTGCAGGAACGCCGCCGGCGGCACGACGTAGCCCCCTTCGCCCTGGATCGGTTCCACGACGATGGCCGCGATTTCGTCCGGGGCGACCAGATGGGTGAAGAGCTGATCCTCGATGTACGCGAGACATCGAGCCGCGGCGTGATCCGGACTCGAGGCGCGGTACGGGTCGGGAAACGGCGCGTGGTACACGCCCGCCATGAACGGACCGAAGCCCCTTCGCTGGATCGCCTTGCTGGCCGTCAGCGCGAGCGACCCCAGCGACCGGCCGTGAAACGATCCGAGGAACGCGATGATGCCCTGGCGCTTCGTGTGGTAGCGCGCCAGCTTGATTGCCGCTTCGATCGCCTCCGTCCCGGAGTTGCCGAAGAAGCTCCGGACGTCGCCGTCGATCGGCACGATCCGCGCCAGCTCCTCGGCGAGCCCGACCTGCGGCTCGTAGTAGAAGTCCGTCCCCGACATGTGGATGAACTTCCGCGCCTGCTCCGTGATGGCCGCCACGACCTCCGGATGCGACACGCCGGTGGAGTTGACGGCGATGCCGGCGGCGCAGTCCAGGAAGCGGTTGCCGTCGACGTCCTCGACGACGGCCCCTTCGCCGCGGGCGATGACGAACGGATAGTCGCGCGTATACGACGGGGAGACGTACGTGCGGTCTTTCTCGATGATGGCCCTGGCCTTCGGGCCGGGCAGTTCCGTCCTGATGTCGGGCGCGTCCATGCCATCAACTCTAACATTCCAGGCGGGACGGCGCGGTGTACAAGGGGCCGCGCTCGCTGGTTGCGATGGGATCCCGGCTAGGAGCGAGAGAGAGCCGTCCACGCCCAATCTCCCACTCCCAACTCCCAAGCACCTGGGAACCTTGGGAGTTGGGAATTGGCTCTTGGGAGTTTATTTCCTCTTCCATCTCGTTGCCGATCCGGTGTCCTCGAGGAGGATCCCGCGGGCCTCGAGGTCCTGGCGGATGCGGTCAGCCTCGGCGAAGTTGCGCGCCTGTCTGGCCGCGCGGCGGGCGCCGACGAGCTGTTCGATCTCCTCGACGGGCACCGGCGGCCGCTCGTCCTCCGCGCGGCGAAGCGACAGGACGCCGAGCACGCGGTCGAACCGTTCGAAGGCGGTCCGAACCGATGCGGCGTCCGCGGCGCCAAGCTCGCCGGCGTCGATCGCCTGGTTGAGGGCGCGAACGAGATCGAACATGACGCCGAGGGCCGCCGCCGTGTTCAGGTCGGCCTCGATGTGCGCCCCGAATGCCCTCTGCGCGTCGGCCAGCCGCTCGCCGATGGCCGGGTCCGGCGGCCGCTCCGGCAGTCCCTCGAGCCGTGCCAGGAAGTCGACCAGCCGCTTGACCGCTTCCTCGGCCTGCGCCAGCACGGCCCACGAGAACTTGAGCTGCTTGCGGTAGTGGACGCCGAGATAGAGGTACCGCAGCGCCGACGGCCGGAAACCCCGATCGACGACGTCCTGCAGGGTATACACGTTGCCGAGCGACTTGGACATCTTGTCGGCGTGGCCCGGCTCCTCCTCGATCATGAGGTGCTCGACGTGGACCCAGAAGCGCGAGAACGGCTTGCCCGTGGCCCCCTCGCTCTGCGCGATCTCGTTCTCGTGGTGCGGGAAGATCAGATCGACCCCGCCTGCGTGGATGTCGATCGGCGGGTCACCGAGGAGCCGCAGGGCCATGGCGGAGCACTCGATGTGCCACCCCGGGCGGCCGGGGCCGATGCCCGGATCCCAGGTCGGCTCGCCGGGGGTCGTCGCCTTCCACAGGACGAAGTCGCGCGCGTCCTCCTTGTCGTACTTGTCGGAATCGACACGCGCACCGCTCTTTATCCCGGCATGGTCGAGCCGGACCAGCTTCCCGTAGTCGGGCAGCGTGGAGATCCTGAAGTAGATGGATCCATCGCTTCGGTACGTGTGTCCCCGTTGCTCGAGCGCCCTGATCACCTTCCCCATCGCTTCGATGTTCTCGGGATCGGTGGCGCGTGGGCTCTCCTCGACTGGCTCGAGACCGAGCGTGGCGGCATCCTCGCGATAGGCGGCGATGTAGCGGTCGGTGTACTCGCGCAGCGGAACTCCGGCCTTCTGCGACTCGAGGATCGTGCGATCGTCAACATCCGTGAAGTTCGCAGCCTGCCGGATCCTGAAACCAGCCTGGTACTCCAGGGCGCGACGGAGGACATCGAGCACCACGAACGTCCGGAAATTGCCGATGTGGCCGCGGGCATAGACGGTCAGCCCGCACGTGTACATCCGCACCTCGTTGTCCCGGGACGGCGCGAAGTCCTCCTCACGGCGGGTCAGCGTGTTGTAGAGACGCATCGAGGGCATCTGGCCAGCGCCGGCTTCCGGCTGAAGCTGGAAGCCACGCGAAGCCGGCGCGATCGGAAGCCATGTCGTGGACGCTCGGGCCGCGGACGGAGCGACGCAGACGGGTTACAGATCGGACAGCGGATAGCGGACCTCCGAGGACCGGTTGTCACAGCGGGCCCGGATCAGCAGCTCGCGATCGACCTCGCAGAACTCGAACGTGATGTCGCCGGAGCTTCCGGCCGGCGCCACTCGCGCCGCGAGGCCCTCGACCGTGACGCCCGCCGATTCGGCATCCGGCGCGGTGCTCCCGAGATAGGCGGCGATTCTGGTGGCGACCTCCGTGGCCACCGCCCGCAGCCCGCCCTCGGCCGGCACCGACAGCCGCAGCACGAGCGAGCAGCCGTCCCGGGCCTTGTCAGCGTCCTCTGACATATGTCGATTCTACAGCGAAATCCTGCCGAAGAGCCGGCGCGCGCTGCGCTCGTCGGCCTCGATCTGCGCGCGCAGCGCGTCGGCGTCCGGAAACGCGCGCTCGTCGCGAAGGCGCTGCACGAAACCCAGACGCACGCGCTGATCGTAGAGATCGCGATCGAAGTCGAGCAGGTGGGTCTCGACGATGAGCCGGTCGGCGTCCCCGAAGGTCGGACGAACCCCGATGTTCGTGATCGACGGATGCACCACGCCGTCGACCGACGCCGTCGTCGCGTACACACCAGATGGAGGCAGCAGCTCGTTGTCGGTGCAGAGATTGGCCGTCGGAAACCCCAGCTCCCGGCCGCGCGCGGCGCCGCGCGCGACGGTGCCGTCGATGAAGTAGTGGTGCCCGAGCAGCGCGCCCGCCTCGTCCACGCGCCCCTCGGCGAGCAGCCGCCGGATCCGCGTGCTGCTGACCACGAAGTCCTTGTATCGGACCGGATCGATCTTCTCGGCGCGGAATCCGTATCGCGCGCCGAGGCTCCGCAGTACCGAGAACGTGCCGGCGCGATCGTGCCCGAAGAGGAAGTTGGCGCCGACCCACACCTCGGCCACCCGCAGCCACTCGACCAGCACCGTCCGCACGAAGGTCTCCGGATCCCACCGCGACAGCTCCAGCGTGAACCGCACGACGGCGACACCCTGCATCCCCGCGCGGCCGAGCGCCTCGAGCTTCTGCGGCGTGGTCATCAACAGCGCCGGGGCCTTGTCCGGCCTCAGCACCCGCGAGGGATGCGGATCGAAGGTCATCGCCGTCGGCGTGCCCCCGCGCTCCCCGGCGCGGCGCCGCACCCGATCGATGATCTTCATGTGCCCGCGGTGCAGGCCGTCGAAGTTCCCGAGCGCCAGCACGGGCTGATTCCAGCGCGGGGACGGGTCGTCTGGGTAATGGACGGTGATCACGGGTTCAGGCGGTTTGCGTCGGTGTAGTGGTTCAGG
>DATIEW010000735.1:0-15323 GCA_035455585.1 Vicinamibacterales bacterium
CGTCACGTACCGGGGACAGGACGTCGCCGTTGTCGGCGGCGCGAACTCGGCGGCCCAGGGAGCGCTCTTCTACGCCCGCTCCGCGCGGAAGGTGACGATGCTGGTGCGGGCGCACGCGCTCAGGAAGTCGGCTTCGCAGTACCTGGTCGACCGGATCGCTGCCACGCCGAACATCGACGTTGTCACGGGCGTCGAAGTCGCGTGCGTGCACGGAACCGATCACCTGGAGGAGATCGTGATCCAGACCGTCGACACCGGGGCCACATCCACGCTCGAGGTGGCCGGGATGTTCATCTTCATCGGGACCGCGCCCCGATCGGAGATGGTCGCCGATCTGGTGGCTCGAGACGACCAGGGGTTCGTGCTGACCGGGCCGGATGTTCCGCGTACCGACGGTCAGACGATCTGGCGCCTCGATCGCGATCCGTTCCTGTTCGAAACCAGCGTGCCCGGGGTGTTCGCCGTCGGCGACGTCCGGGCCGGTGCCTACCGGCGGGTGGCGATGGCCGTCGGAGAAGGCTCGGCCGTCGTCCATTCCGTGCACCGGTATCTCGAGACCGTCTAGGACGGTGATGAAGAAGCAAGCGGTGTCAACTCCCAATCTGTCACCTATGTCCCCGGCCGGGCGTCTCCAACTCCCAACTCTGAAGGTACCGGACACGAAGGGTTGAAGCGTCTTGAGATTGGGAGCGAGCAGTCAATGCCGCGAAGAGAGACGATCACGTTCGACACGGTGTTGACGCTGGGCCTCGAGCTGCCTGGCGTCGAGGCCGCGACATCGTGGGGCGCTCCCGCGCTGAAGGTGGACGGCAGGATGTTCGCCTGCAAGGCCATCCACAAATCGGCGGAGCCCGATACGCTGGTCGTCCGCATGGACGTCGACGAGCGCGACGAGCTGATTGCCGCCGACCCCCGGACGTACTACCTGAAGGAGCATTACGTCGACTACGCGTGCGTGCTCGTCCGGCTCTCGCGGGTCGATCGCGAAGCGCTGCGCGGTCTGCTGCTCATGGGGTGGGGGTTCGTCTCGCGCGGCAGCCCGGCGAGGGCCCGGAGCCGGCGCCAGCCGCGAGCGGCTCCCCGGCACGGACGCTGAGACGACTGTGAGTGCCTCGCGCCTTCTAGCACGCGTCCCCGGCCGGTGTCCACCGCTTGCACTCGACCATGTCGCGGCTTAGCCTGTTAGGGTGTCCCGGCCTCAGTCGCGACGCGACGACACGGGACTGACGCCACGCGGGTGGTTGACCAGGCGCGAACGGAGTTGCGGCTCGGTCCGATCGAGGTCACCCAACAGCCCGCTCGGCATGGCACCCGGTATGCCGCGACGCTCGAAGATCTGTTAGATCGGCCGGGTGTGTGGATTCAACCGATGACCTGGAGCTTCGTGACGGCCGATCGGGCACCGGAGGACACGCGATGAGAAGCATTCGACATGACTTGGCAATCCTGCTGCTGGCGCCGCTGGCTATCAGCGCCGTGCGGTTCCCAGCCGTGCTCGAGAATCCCGGCGTCGTGTTCGAGATAGAAGTGAAGGACGCTTCGAATGCGCCGCCGCAGACGATGACGGCCGCCGTCGAGGGGAAGAACGTGAAGCTGCAGCCGCCGGCCGAAGGAAGGGACCGGCGCGGAGACCTGATCTTCCGCGGCGATCGACGCGAGATGCTGATCGTCAGTCACGCCGACCGCTCGTACATGGTCGTGGATGAGGCGATGATGAAGGAGCTGGCTGGTGCCATGGCGAAGATGGACGCCATGTTCGCCAACATGCCGCCCGAGCAGCGCGCGATGGCCGAGAAGATGATGCGCGGACGGATGGGAGGCGGCGCCGGACGCGCGACGAAGCGGGAACTGCGGCGCACGGCCGAGCAGGCTACGCACAACGGATTCCCGACCGTGAAGTACGAGATGCTCGAGGACGGCCGGAAAGCGCGCGAGTACTGGGTCACGCCGTGGAACAATCTCGAGGGCTTCGAGGAGGCGAAACCCGCCTTCGAGGCGATGGCTCGGTTCGGGAAGGGGCTGCAGGACGCCCTCGGCCAGTCCCAGATGATGCGCGGCCTCGTCGACTTCGCGCGTGACGGCTACGAGCTCATGGCCGAACTCGACGGCTATCCGGTGGTCACGCGGCAGTTCTCCAGCAACGGCCAGCTCGAGTCCGAGACGACGCTGCGGTCGGTCAGGCGCGAGACGTTCAGCCCCGCCGATTTCGAGCCGCCGTCGGAGTACAGCCGGCGGTCGCTGGGGCGCTAGCCCGGATGATTCGCGAACGCGAAGGATCGACTCGCCCCATTCGCTCCGAAAACCGGCCTCCGCAGGGCGGAAAAACGCTGCTCCGGCTTACCGTCCTCGGAACGCGCCGTGGGGCCCCCATCCCACGGCCTGTCGCAGGCCTCCGCAGCGTTTTACCTGCCCCGTGCCGTCCTGCTCCGACGGTTTTCTTCACGAACGGGGCCTCGTCGATCCGGCGGTTCGTGAATCATCCAGGCTAGGACGCCAGAAGCGCCCGGTACGCCGCAGCCGCCTGGTGCTTGCCCCAGGCCGTGTAGAGCTCGATGAGGCGGGTGATCGTGGTCTTCATTTCCGAATCCCGCGGGGCGGGGAGGGCTTCGAGATCGCGGCGCGCTTCGAGCAGCATCGCTTCTGCTTCCTCGTAGCGGCCGAGTGCGGCGAGCGAGGCACCGAGCAGGCTCTTTGTGGCTCCGATGCTCCAGTCGTCATCGAGGAACGTGCGCCGGCGGCTCGGCACCACGCCGGGCGCATTCGCCCGGATTCGCAGACCCTCCCGCAGCAGCGCTTCCGCGGCTTGTGGTTCGCCTCGCGTCAGCTCTACCGAGGCAAGATTGATCGTGTAAATCGCAAGCAGCTGATGATCGGCTCGCCACGCGCCGCGCGCGATGTCGAGCGCTTCCTGCAGCGCGGAAGCCGCCTCGTCGTAGCGGCGCTGCTCGACGAGCACTCGTGACAGGCTGTTGAGAGTGGTGGCCAGGACGGGATGGCTGTCTCCGAGCGTCTTCCGCTGATTCGACAGCACGTGCCTCAACTGCGACTCCGCAGAACGATAGTCGCCTCTGGCAGCGGCAATCAGGGCAAGGTCGTGCAGCGTCGTGTGTGTGTTCGGATGATCCTCTCCACGCGTTTTTCGATTGATTTCCAGACACTGCGTGAGGAGCATTTCGGCCCCTGCGAGGTCGCCATTCAGCCGCAGCACCGACGCCAGATCGCTCAAGCTGACGGCTGTTTCCCTGTGCCCGTCACCGAGCGCCTTCCGTCTGATGGCCAGCGCTTCACGGTGAAGCGGCTCGGCGCGGCCGTTCAACCCCTGATCCTGGTAGATGCGCCCGAGTTCTGCGAGCGTTACCGCGACATCCTCATGTTCCGGCCCCAGGAGGCGGCGCCGCATGGCGAGCGCCTGCTCGAGACGCTGCCCCGCGCCAGCCAGGTCGCCCTGGTCTGCGAGCACGACCCCGAGATAGTCGAGCGTTTGTGCCACACGGACGTCCTCCACGCCGAACGCCTTCTGCCCGCTCGCGAGCGCCTGCTCGAGCAGAGCCTGCGCCTTGTCGAAGATGCCGAGCCGCCGGTAGGTCCTTCCCATCGTCGTCAGCATCTGGGCCTGCAGGTCAGGCTGCGCGGCCAGCGCGTTCTGCACCTGCGCGGCGCCGGCATCGAGGAGCCCGCGGACCGTCGGTTCGCCTCGCGCACCGCGGATGGTGTACGGGTCAGCGCTCGTGAGGAGTTCCATCAGCATGTCGCTGACCTTGACCGCCTTCTCTGCCTCTCTCCGGGCCCGGTCGCGCTCGGTCGCCAGCCGGACGGTATAAACGGCGATCAAGCCGCTCACCAGCAGGACCACCGCCGCGGACGTCAGGACGCCGCCGCGATGGCGCCGCACGAAGCTGGCTGTCCGGTACCGGAGCGTGTCGGGTCGGGCGCTGATTGGTTCGTGGCGGAGATAGCGTCGGAGATCGTCCGCCAGTGCCGTTACCGAGGAGTATCGATCTGAGGGATTCTTCTTCAGGGTCTTCGCGACGATGGTGTCGAGATCCCCGCGGAGCGCGCGGCGCAGCCGGCTCGACGTCGTGCCGCGCTCGGTCGCATGCTGTGCGAGCGCCTCCTCTGTTTCGGTTGCGCACACGACCACGTCGGAAACGCGCTGAGGTTCCGTGTCGACAATCGCGCGGACGAGGGTGGCCGGCGATCCGATTGCGCGGCCCGCGGGATGCTGACCGGTCAGCAGCAGATACAGCAGCACGCCCAGCGCGTACACGTCCGTCGCCGTCGTGACGGTTCCACCCGCGAGCTGTTCGGGCGCTGCGTACTGCGGCGTCAGGGCCGTACCGCCCTCTCTCGTGAGCGCGCCGGCTCCATCGCCTCCCGCGCCGTCCCACTCCGGGTTCCGCTCGATCAGCTTGGCGATGCCGAAGTCGAGCAGCTTCACCTGCCCATCGGTGCTGACGAGCACGTTCGCCGGCTTGATGTCGCGGTGGACGATCAGATTCGCGTGCGCGTGCGCCACCGCCTCCAGTACGTCGAGAAAGAGACCGATGCGAGCCTCGACGCCGAGCGCGCGTTCGTCGCAGTAGCGATCGATGCTCTGCCCGTCCACGTGTTCGAGGACGAGGTACGGCTGGCCGGAGGGGGAGACGCCGGCGTCGATGAGATGCGCGATGCGCGGATGTTTCAGACGGGCGAGGATGGTGCCTTCACGCTTGAAGCGCTCTTCCCCGGCGCGGCCCAGGAGCGCGACGTTCAGCAGCTTGATCGCGGCGTTCCCCTGGAAGCGGCCGTCGCAGCGCTCGCCCAGCCACACGCTGCCCGAGCCGCCCTGACCTATCGGTGAAACCAGCCGATAGGCGCCCACGACCTGCCCTTCGAGCGAGTGCGTCAGCGCGACACGCGGATCCAGCACCGTGAGTTCGAGAAATCGCGACTCCTGCACGACCTCCTGCTCGGCCAGGATCCGCTGCAGATCGGCAGCCAGCCCGGCGTCCTGGGCGGAGATGGACGCCAGCCACCCGGGTCGTTCGTCGGGTGCAATCTCCAGCGCCTGGTCCAGGTAGGGGCTCAGGACCCGCCATCGGTCAGGGCTGATGGGCCGCATGGAGGGTCAGTCCCGTCGGAAGCGGGCTGCCGCCGATCGCATGGTGCAGATACAGGCGGCCCTTCTCCCAGTAGCGCTGAACGGTGCGTTCCGATACGCCGCGCATGGCGGCGATTTCCGCGAAGGAGAAGCCGCAGAAGAACTTCAGTTCGATGACCTCCGCGAGATGCGGCTCGACCTCGGCGAGCGCGTCGAGCGCCTCGGCGATCTGGATGAGGGTTTCCGGTCGAGCGGCGCTGGGGGCGTGATCGGTGCCGAGCGAGGTGATCTCGAAGAGGCCGCCGCGCTTCTCGGACTGCCGCCGGCGGATATCATCGATGATCAGTCCCCGCATCACGCGCGCCGCGTAGGCCATGAACCGGGAGTGATCGACGAAGACGGTTCCTTCCCTGCCTGAGATCGAGATATAGGCCTCGTGCAGCAGCGTCGTCACCCCGAGTCCGCCGATGCGTCCTCGCCGGTTCAGCTCCCGGCGCGCCAGGCGATGCAGCTCCGCGTACAGCGTCTGGAACAGCGTATCTGCGACGACGCGCTCGTTTCGGGCGGGGTCCGGCGAGTCGGATCCAGCGTTCATTGCAGCCTCCACCAGGCGCGCGCAGGGCGGGCCTATCGCGCCTCTGCCGACGACTCTTTACTCACAATCGGAAACCGGCCGGCAAAGACGACACGGGGGTCACGGCCGATTCACATTCGCCGAAACAAAGGCGAAACTCGCTCGACCGGAACTCCGAAGAGTATAGTTCTGAACGACGAAAGATGCGTCTGGAGAGCCGAGCGCTCCTCGGGCTGTGGGAACGTCGCAACGCCACGTCGGGTTCGTTCGCACCAGCGGTCTTCATTACCCTCGCCGCCCTCCTCCTGCCGGCGATGGTCCTGGCGTCCTTCGACTTTGGCGTGACGTGGGACGAGATGGACCGGCACAACAACGGCGTGCGGATCTGGGAGTTCCTTCGGGGTCTCCGCAGCCGTTCGTCCTTCCGTGAAACCGGGGGGCACGTGTACCCCGGCCTCTTCGATACGATCTGTGCGGCGCTCGAGACCTGGGTGCCGGCGAACCGGTACGTGCTGCGCCACGCGGTGAACGCCACGTTCGGCTGGGTGGGTGTCGTCTACTGCGGCCGTCTCGCCGCGCGGCTGTTCGGCCGCTGGCCGGGAGTGCTGGCGATGGCGCTGCTCGCGCTGTCCCCGAGATACTTCGCCGACTCGATGAACAACCCTAAGGACCTGCCGTTTGCGGCGATGACCGTCGTTGCGTTGTACTACATCTCCACGGTGTCCGCGCGGTGGCCTTACGTCTCCCCCTCAACCGCGATCAAGATCGTCGTCTCGCTCGCGCTGGCGTTGAATACGCGGGTCGGCGCGCTGCTCTACCTCGGGTACTTCGGCCTGCTCGTCGCTGTCCTGGCCGTGGTGGAGCGCCGCACGGACTGGCGCCGCCTGGTGGGCACGGCAGGACGCGTGGCGGGCGTGGCCGTGTCGGTGCTGGTCCTGGGGACGGTGTTCTGGCCGTGGGCCGGTGGCGCGCCCCTGACCCGGCCGTTCGAGGCGCTCCTCGGCGCGGCCAATTATCCGTGGGACGGCGAGGTGCTGTTCAACGGTTACGAATACAAAGCTGTCGATCTGCCCTGGTACTATGCGCCTTGGTGGCTGCTGATTTCGACGCCGCCCGTCGTGCTTGCCGGCGCCGCGCTGTCACCGTTCTTCGTGTCGAGCCGTCTGGACGCCCTGCGCAGGATCGGTCTCTGGGCTGTCGTGCTGCTTCCACTGGCGGCAGGCATCATCATGCGCTCGACGCTCTATGATGGCATCCGGCACCTGCTGTTCATCTACCCTGTGTTCGTGGCCGTCGCGGTCTCGGGCTGGACGGGAGTTCTCCGGGCGTCTGTCCCGCCCTGGGGACGGCGCACTGCAGCGGCCGGACTGGCGATGGGTCTGTTGAGCCTGACCGTCTTCGACGTACGGTTCCATCCGAACCAGGGTGTCTACTTCAATGGTCTTGTCGGGGGACCAGCGGGCGCCTTCAAGCGCTACGACATGGATTACTGGGGCAATTGCATCCTCCAGGGAGTGGAGTGGACTGCCGGGATGGCCCGTTCGTACGGCCGCACCGTCGTGATTGGCGGCAGACCCGGACACCTGGTCTGGTTCAACGCCGCGCGCTTCCAGTCGCTGTATTTCACGGATGGGGACGACTACCACGTCGGCGTCCAGCTGGCGCGGGGCCCGCGGGCGTATCTCCGGAAGGTGGCAACTCAACCTGCGCTTCACCAGGTGCGGACGCCGGATGGCGCGGTGCTGTGCACCGTCACTGCCGGGCCCGCGTTCGCCGATCTGGACCCCCTTCGGCGCCGTGAGGATGCAACCGGCCGGGCGAATCACCAGTGATGTCCCATCCCGATACGCCGACGGCGGCGCCGCTCCTGTCGGTCGTCGTTCCGGTCTACAACGAAGAGGAGAGCCTCGAGGAGTTCCTGACGTCGATCGAACGAGCCTTGACGCCGCCGAACGACAGCTACGAGGTTGTGTTCGTGGACGACGGGTCGACCGACGGCACGTTCGAGAGGCTGAAGGCGCTGTCGCGGACGCACGATCGCGTCCGCGTCTTCTCATTCAGGCGGAACCTGGGAAAATCCGCCGCGCTGCTCTGCGGCTTCCAGAGGGCGGCCGGGCAGTACATCTTCACGATGGACGCGGACCTCCAGGACGATCCGGGGAACTTCCAGCGGATGTACGACCGGCTGATCTCCGATCGGGCGGATATCGTGAGCGGGTGGAGAAGGGAGCGGCACGATGGCGCGCTGAAGGTCCTGGCCTCCCGAATATTCAACCGGCTGATGGTCAGGCTGCTGTTCGGTTCGTCCTTCAACGACATGAACAGCGGCATCAAGCTGTACAGAGCGGAAGTGGCGAAAGAGCTGAAGCTTTTCGGCGGCATGCACAGGTTCATCCCCCTGATCGCGATCGAGATGGGCTACCGGGTCCTCGAGTATCCGGTCAGCCACAACGAGAGGAAATACGGCGCGTCGAAGTACTCCGCGGTCAAGTTCCTCACGGAGATGCCGGACCTCCTCACGGTGTTCTTCCTCATCAAGTACACGACGAAGCCGCTGCACTTCTTCGCGAGGATTGGGTCGGCGCTGATCGCGATCGGTCTCTTGTGCCTGACATACCTGACCATCCTGTGGTTCCAGAGCATCCCGATCGGTACCAGACCGCTGCTGACCTTCGGCGTCCTCCTGGTCGTCATCGGCGGCCAGATCGTCTTCACGGGGCTGCTGGCAGACCTGATCGTCAGCTTCAGCCAGGACAGACGGCGCGAGTATCCCCTGAAGTACGCGTCGGACAGCGTTGCGGCGACTCGCCCCCCCGCCTAGCCGCATGATCCATGAACCGGAGGGATCGACTCGGCCCATTCGCTTCGAAAACCGACTGCGCAGGCCAGGCCGCATGGAGACGAACGCATCGTGAGTAGTCCGGCGCCTCGCAGGCCGGCCGGGCGCTGGCTGACCTACGGGATTGCGGCCGTTCTGCTCGTTGCCGTCGCGGCGCATGTCTCGGGAACCCGCGAGGAGCTGGCGAATCTCCAGCGCATCTCGATTGAGGTGCTGCTCCTCACAGGCGTGCTCCAGTTCGGGTCGCAGATCTTCCTCAACGGCTCGCTCCTGCTCCCAATTCAGGCGTGCGTGACGGGTCTCGGCTTCTGGGAGCTGTATCTCGTACGGACCGGCGGGTTGGCCGTCGGCTCACTGGTGCCTGTCGCAGGCGGGCTCGCGGTCCGCCTGGCGTATCTCAGGACGCTGGGACTCACCTATCTCGATTTCGCGTGGGCGACACTGTTCAGCAACGTGCTCGCGCTCGGCGCGGCTGCCATGCTCGCGGCAGGCGCCACCGCAGCGCTCTGGATGATGGCGGGGCGGCCGCCTTGGCCGCTGCTCGTGGTGCTGGGAGGGGTTCTGCTTCTCAGCATCGGGGCCCTCGGCGTCCTCGAGATTCTCCCCTGGCTGGCCCGGCATCCGAGATTCCACGAGTGGGGCTGGCTGTCCGGCTTGAACCAGCCGAGATCGGCTCGTCGAATGGCCGGTCCCGTGTTTGCGCTCTCGCTGGTCCGCCACCTGCTCAACTTCGTAACGTTCGGGGTGTTGTGGCAGGCTCTCGCGGGAGGAGGCGTCGGCGTACTGACAGGCGGTATCGTCTATGCGCTCACGAGCCCCGTCAGAATCGTCAACATCACGCCGGGAAACCTCGGGATCAACGAATGGGTCGTCGCACTGGTCGGGAACATCCTCGCGTTCGACCTCACGACGGGATTCCTCGTCGCCCTCGTGTTCAGAGGCGTCGGGATCGTGGCTCAGGGAGTGGGGGCTTTGGTCGCATCGGCGTATCTCGCTTACAACCGTCCGCCTTGAGCCCTCGGGAATCGGCAGTTGGCACTTGGGAATTGGGAGTTGGGAGTTGATGAGAATCCTGGTTCTTCATGCCTGGCTGAAGGGGAACCTCGGGGATGTTCTGCAGCTCTCGGTGCTGCTCTCGGCCCTGCGGGAGCTGAAACCTCGTGTTCTCGACCTTGCGGGACATCCGGCGCAGCCGGCCGGCGCGACCGCAGAGGTCCTGCGCCTCGCCGATCGTTACCTGCCCGACACGTTTCCGTGGTACTGGAAGCTGTCGCCGCCCGCCGTTGGAAGGGCTGTTCTCGAACCTTGGTGGAGAGCCCGCCGCAGGGCATTCTTCGCCCGCTACGATGCCATCGTCTGCGCCCCCGGACCGTATCTTGCGGACTACGACGCCAGGGTCACGAGCGCGTTGTGCGACATCGACGTGGCGGCCGACCTCGGCCGGCCCCTCGTCTTGTCGAGTCATTCGATCGGCCCGCTGCAATCAGACGGGTTGGCGGAGGTCGGCAGGGCCACGGTGCGAATCGCGCGCGAGCCTGCGACCCTCGATTACCTGACGGAGCGAGGCATCCCGGCGGTATCGTCGGCGGACTACGCTTTTCTGTATCCATATGGAGGAATCCAGGGCCACGAGCCCATCCCTCCTCCGTATCGCCTCGTGTTCCTGCGTTCGAACAATCTCGACGGGGATCGGTTGAAGCTCGAAAACGGCGCGCTCTTCGATGGTCTGCACCAGATCGCGGAGCCGGGCGACCCGCTGGTGCTCGCGACGAGCGACGTACGCCGCGACGGGCGGTTCCTGGCCAGAGCCGCGGGCAGCCTCGGGGTACGCTGGGTTGCCTGCCGCAGCATCGAGGAGCTCGTGCTGCTGATGCGGCCGGCGTCAAGCGTCGTGTCGGATCGCTATCATCCCGCCATCTGCGCCGCGGCGCTCGGCAGGCCCGCGCAGGTTCTGCTGAACCGCGAACCCCACAAGATGCAGGGCCTGAAGCGCCTCCTTGCCGAACATCCGCTCGAGGAGCTTCAGGAGCTTGCACGCGCCGGTTTGCGCGCCGTGCAGGACGCGCTTCGAGGCTGCAGATGAGAGAGAATCCGCTGGGCCGGCCCATTCGCGTCCTGTCGGTCTACCCGACCTTCTGGCCGAGACAGGGTGGCGGGCAGATGGTGCTGGGGGCGATCGCGCAGGGACTTTCGCCCGGGATCGTGAACACGGTGCTCACGCGCCGGCTCCACGACACGCCCCCGCGCCAGCAGTACGAGTACCTCTCCGTCGAGCGTTTCCGGAACCCTGCGCCGGCCGTCTGGAAAGAGTACGCCACGGGCGTGCACCACGTGCCGTTCTGGAAGAAGAGCATCGTGACGGGCATCGACATCTTCTGCGCGCTGGGCCCGTTGCGCAGGCTGATGGCGGAGTCGGATCTCGTTCACCTGCACTTCCCGCTGCCGCTCGGCGTCAGCGTGCTGCTCGTGCGGGCAGTCGTCAAGCGGCCCCTCGTCGTCACGGTGCACGGGAACGCCGACGTGTACGAACTGCCCCGCGCGCTCGAGCCCCTCACGCGCGCCGTGCTCAGGCGCGCGGACGTCGTGGTCAGCGTCAGCCACGACCTTGGACGGTATCTGCGGGACGTGATGAAGGTACCCCGCGTCACCGTGATTCCAAACGGAGTTGACGCCGAGGCATTTCGTCCGGGGCACACCTCGCGCCCTGGGCTCACGCTGTTTTCCATATCGCGGCTGGTGCCGCGCAAGAACGTCGATGTGTTGATCGCAGCGGTCGGCCAGCTCGTAGAGGAGGGCGCCGAACTGCTCCTGGTGATTGCCGGGACGGGTCCGGAGGAGGATCGGATCAGGCGTCTCGCCGGGGAGTGGCCCCACTGCGTGCGCTTTCTGGGGTTCATCGACGAAGCGCGCAAGCGAAGTCTGCTCGCCGAGACGGACGTCTTCGTGCAGCTGTCGACGCGCGAAGGCCTGTCGATCGCCGCGCTGGAGGCGCTCGCCTCCGGCGTCCCCTGCGTCGTGTCCAACCTGCCGGGCGTCCGTGAGCCGATCACTCCGGGTCAGACGGGCTGGTACGTGGACGATCCCGAAGACGTGCGGAGCGTCGTCGCGTGCCTGCGACGCGTGCTCGCCGATCGCGGCCGGCTTCCGGACATGAAGCAGGCCTGCCGCGCCCTCGCCGTGCAGCGATACTCCCAGCAGGCCATGTGCGAGAGCTACTGGAACGTCTTTACCGATCTGGTGCAGGGAGGCGCATGACGGGCGTCGAGAATCGCGGCGGGCGGACGATGCTCGTCACCGGTGCGGCTGGTTTCATCGGATCGCCCCTGTGCGCGCGGCTCCGCTCACACGGCTGCCGCGTCATCGGATACGACGACCTCTCGCGAGGCCGTCGGGAGCGCCTGGCGCAGGACGTCCAGCTCATCGAGGGCGACGTCCGCGACGCCGCTCGTGTGAAGCACACGATCTCGGCGTTCGGGCCCGACTGCGTGATCCACCTGGCCGCCATGCACTTCATTCCGGACTGCATCGACCGCCCGGAGGAAACCATGGATGTGAACGTAGAGGGGACGCGCCACGTGCTCGAAGGCTGTCGCGGCAGCTCCGTGCGAAGCGTCGTCTTCGCCTCCAGCGCGGCGGTCTACGCGCCGACCGATCGCCCCTGCATCGAGGACGCGACCCCGCTCCGGCCTCTCGAAGTGTACGGTGAATCGAAGCTCGCTGCCGAACAGCTGGTCCGAGCGTTCCACGAAGAGACCGGCATTCCGATGGACATCCTGCGTCTGTTCAACGCCATCGGCCGGAACGAGACGAACGCCCACGTAGTGCCGCACATCCTCGAGTCGCTGCAGCGGTCGGATGTGGTCAGGCTCGGCAACATCACGCCGCGCCGCGACTATATCGACACGCGCGACGTCGCGGAGGCGATTCTGGCGGTGGCAGACAGCTGTGACGGCCTTCGCGTGTTCAACGTCGGCACCGGCGTGGCGCATTCGGTGAAGGAAGTCGTCGAAGTGCTGGGCCGGATCCTCGGCCGGACAATCACCGTGGTGGAGGAGCCCGCGCGCGTCCGCGCGACCGAACGCATGCTCCTTGTCGCGGACATATCGAAGATCCAGCAGGTCACGCAGTGGACGCCGCGAATTCCGCTCGAGGATGCGCTGGCCGACCTCGCGGCGGCGTACCGGGTGCGGTCTCGGCTCCAGGTCGACGACCGGTGAATCGTCGACCGAACGCCGGCCTCCTTCCGTCCTCAGACCCTCGACAGCGCACTGGGCCCTGATCATGCCGACACGGAGCGCGCGCGGCAGCTCGCGGAAGCGGGGCGCGAATCCCGGTCGCGGCCACGCACGCTGCCAGAGGTCCTTTCACTCCGGCGGCCAGGTGCGTGCCTCGAGGATCGTGATCTCGGCGGTCAGCAAGGCGCCGCCGGGAATGACGCCAGGAACGCCGCGCTCGCCGTAGGCCAGGTGCGGCGCGATCTCGAGCCGCCGCGTCCCGCCGACGCGCATGCCTTCGACGCCGTAGAACAGCCCGTTTGCGAGCGAGTGCCGGTCGATCCGCGCCTCGGTGAACAGCGTCTCGCCGTTGTCCTCGAGTCTGGCGACGCCAACCGGACCCCATGCGGCCTGCCAGCGGACCGCTTCTCCCTTGTTCAGCCACATACGGAGGCGGATTCGGTACCGGTGCTGGCGTCGGACCGGCTCGCCGGTGCCGGGGATGTCCAGGAGCAGCGTCAGGCCCGACCGCAGACGCCGTCGAAGCGGCTGCCCCTTCCGCGCGAGGATCGCCGCGATATCCGCCAGTCCGGCGGTTTCCGCCATCTGGAGAGGCGTTTCACACTCGTCGATCCGCGTGCGCAGTTCCGGATCGGCGCCGCCGTCGAGGAGCATCTGGACGGCGAGCGCGTCGCGCTCGGCGACGGCCATGTGCAGAGGCGCGTAATCGTTGTTGCCGCGCTGATTCGGGTCGGCACCGAAGGCCAGCAGCAGCCGGATGATGTCGTGGACGTCGGTTCGCCTGGTCGCACCCGGCGCCTCGCGCGTGCAGCTCAGCGCCGCAATGAGGGGCGGGAACCCATCGTCGGCAGGCCCATCGGGGTTGGCGCCAATCTCCAGCAGCGTCCGGATGAAGGCCAGCGGACTGTGGTAGACCGCATAGACGAGACACGGCCCGAACGCGTCCGGCATGCGGCCGTTGGGTATCGCCGCGGGATCGTCGACGGCCGCGCGCAGGCCGTCCAGGTCGCCCGCGCGAAAAGCGTCGTCGATCCGCCGCCATTTCTTCGCTTCGGCGCAGCGTTCTTCTTCGGTCGCCATGGCCTTCCGCACGCTCCTGCACGATCGTCCGGAATCTCACGCGGCAGCGTGTACAGATCCAAGGATCGCGGAGTCCAGTGCATCCGTCAACGTGAGGATCGAGAGCAACGGCCTGCCAGGGATCATCAAAGCCGTCATGGGACAGCAGGCCCCGATCGCCAGTTGGAGTGGAATCTTCGAGCGATCCAGGACAAACTCTGTCGGAATCATACGCAAGGCGAGCGACGCGTACGCGGCGGGGCGGGTGCTCGGCGGGATCTGTCACGGACCGCTCGGACTGCTTCGAGGCCGAACCCCGGACGGGAAGCTGATTGTGAAGGGACGCAGGCTGACGGCCCACGGTCTGCGCTTCACGCGTGCGCAGTGCAATACGTGCGCCTGCTCGGCGAGCCGGGCGACGTTCTTCACCGGCCTCTATCCCGCGCAGCACGGGGTCAGGAACCTGATCGCGTGCGACAACCCGAAGGACCCCGCGCAGCGCCGGCTGCCGATCCTGCCGAGCCACCTGCCGAACCTCGCCACGGTCCTCGCGGCGGCCGGCTACCACGTCGAGCTCAAGGGCAAGTTCCACCTTTCGCGGCCGATGCGCTACAACCACGAGATGAAGCGCCATTACTGGTCGGAGGCGGATACGCGCCATATGGCCGAGCGGTATGGATTCCACGGGGTGGATGCGCAGATTCTGAAGCTGCTCGGCGCGCTCGACCGGAACGGCCTGACGAACGACACGTTCGTCCTGCGCACCAGCGATCACGGCGAGCTGGGCATGTCTCACGGGCGGATGCGCCAGAAGTTCTACAACGTCTACCGCGAGACGCTCAGCGTGCCGCTGATCGTCTCGAACCCGCGCCTTTATCCCGAGCCGCGGGTCACCGACGCCTTGGCAAGCCTGATCGACGTGCTTCCGACGCTTGCAACCGTCACCGGCGTTCCGGAGCCGCACCGATACGGCTTCGAGGGGCGCGACCTTACGCCGATCCTCTCGAATCCGGCGGCGGGCGTGCAGGACGTCCTGCACTTTACCTACGAGGACGACGTGTTCCCGGTCAAGGGAGCAGACTGCATTCGCGCCATCGTCGAGCGGGACTGGAAGTACGCGGTGTACTACGACCCGTACACCGGCGCGCCGCCGGAGTACGAAATGTACGACCTGGCGAACGACCCGTTGGAACTGACGAACCTCGCCCACGACGCCCACCGCACGCCCGCGTCGGATGCCGAGCGCGCGCGGCTGCACCGGCGCCTGTCGGAGGTCATGCATGCGAACGGCACTCTGCCGGACGAGATCTGCTGGCCGGACGAGACCGACTATCCGCCGGCGTCACAGGCAGGGGCGGACGCGCGCGACGCCGGCAAACGGCGGGCAGGGTGAGCAAGGGCGATACCGTAAGACCGGAACAGCCGTGACGTGCCGGTCTGAAGGCGGGCAGTCGACTGCGGGGAGGAGCTTTCATGAAATGTGCACTCTGGGCAACGAGTGATGGGCGAAGGGCAATGGGCAATGGGCAATGGGCA
>DATIEW010000736.1:0-3024 GCA_035455585.1 Vicinamibacterales bacterium
CGAGATCATGAACTGACCGCGATGCATCCTGTGCTCGCGCCGAAAGGCCGGCTCGCGCTGTATCTCGGATCGTGGCTCTTCGTCGGCGGCCTGCTGGCGGGCCTCTTCGTCGCGCAGCGCGAGCTCGGCTGGATCGGGTCGCTCGTCGTCGCCCTGCCGCTATCGACGGTGTATGCCTTCGTCTGCCTCTCGGCCTGGTACGTCGCGCGCAGCATGCCGCTCTCCTCGACGACCGGCCTTCGCGTGCTCGCCACGGCGCTGGCCGCGGCGGTCGTCTCGGGCACGCTGTGGCTGGGTGCCACGCGGGTCTGGGTTGAGCAACTGACCTCGCGCGGCTGGGTGAGCGCCCCGGTGCGCGCATCGGGGCTCGATACGATCGTGCTCGGGTTCGGCGTGCTCCTGTACCTGCTGTCGCTGGCGGTCAGCTATCTCATCGGGACGTTCGACGCAGCGCGGCAGGCCGAACGCCGCGCACTCGAGGTGCAGGTTCTCGCGCGGGAGGCGGAGCTTCGATCCCTGAGAGCGCAGGTCGATCCGCATTTCATCTTCAACAGCCTGCACTCGATCAGCGCGCTGACGTCGGCCGATCCGGCCGCCGCCCGGCGCATGACGCTCCTGCTCGCCGAGTTCCTTCGAGAGAGCCTGGCGCTCGGCGGCGCGGACCGCATTCCCGTCGAGCGCGAGTTGAGGCTGGCGGAACGGTTCCTCGAAATCGAACGGGTGCGCTTCGGCAGCCGGCTGGAGGCGGCGATATCTCCCGGGAACGCCGCCGGCTGTTTCGTCCCGCCCCTGCTGCTGCAGCCGATCGTCGAGAACGCCATCACGCACGGGGTCGCACAGGTGCTCGAGGGGGGCACCGTCGAAGTGAGCGCTGCCCGCAGCGACGCGACGCTGTCCATCGTCGTGGAGAACCCCTGCGACCCGCAGCGGCCGCGCGGTACGGGAGCGGGCGTCGGTCTGTCGAACGTCCGGGCACGGCTGCGCGCGGCGTACGGCGGAGAGGCGCGGCTGCAGGCCGCGGAGAAAGAGGGGCGGTGGCGGGTCGAACTCACGCTGCCGCTGGACAAGGGACAAGGGACGAGGAATAAGGGATAAGGAACAAGGAAGAAGGAACAAGGAACAAGGAATAACCGAGGGGCCGCCAATGGGGAATGGGCAATGGGCAATGGGCAATGGGCAATGGGCGAACCGCGAAGCGCGAACCGCGAACCGAACGTGAGTGATCGGTTGCGCGTGGTGATCGTGGACGACGAGCCGCTGGCGCGGGCGGTGATTCGGGAGTATCTGTCGACGCAGCCGGATGTCGAGGTCGTCGGCGAGTGCGGAAACGGCTTCGAGGCGGTGAAGGCGGTGGCCGAGCTGTCGCCGGACCTGATGTTCCTCGACGTGCAGATGCCGAAGCTGAGCGGCTTCGAGGTGCTCGAGCTGGTCGGCCGCGACGTGGCGGTGGTGTTCACGACGGCGCACGATCAGTATGCGCTGCGCGCGTTCGACGTGCACGCGGTGGACTACCTGCTGAAGCCGTTCAGCGCGGAACGGTTCGCCGAGGCACTGGACCTCGTCCGCGGCCGGCTCGCGGTCCGAGCAGGGGAGAGCCGTGAGGAGCCCCTGGACGTTGGCGCGCTGGCGGCGACGGCGCGCCCGGCGGGGTCGCCGCTCGAGCGGGTGCTCATCCGCGACGGGTCGCAGGTGCACGTCATCGCGGTCGACCGCATCGATTACGTGGAGGCGCAGGACGACTACGTGTGCTTCAAGGCGGAGGGGAAGGAGTACCTGAAGGACCAGACGCTCGCCGCCGTGGAATCGCAGCTCGATCCGGGGCGGTTCGTGCGCATCCACCGGTCGTATCTGCTGAACATCGAGCGGATCGCGCGCGTGGAGCTGTACGCGAAGGACAGCCGGGTGGCGATCCTGCGCGACGGCCGCCGGCTTCCGGTGAGCCGGGCCGGCTACGCGCGCCTGGCCAGACTCCTGTAGCCACTGAGAACTCCCAACCTCCAACTCCCAACTCCCGAGTCGACTCCCAGTGCCGAATCCGAGCTGAATTCCCAGTCGATCCCCCCAACGGTCTGGGAGTCGGGGGTTGGAAGTTGGGAGTTGTCTCGTCGCGCTTGACAGCCGCATTGACTATATGGTTAGTTAAATTAATTAACTGTTTAGTCAATGCAGATCCAGCCGACCAGCCGACGGGCCAGGCGGGCAGCGGGAAGGCGGGGTGCCGGAGCCGCCCGCAGGGCTCCGGGGCCCGGCTCCGCGCCGGACGGGTCCCGCGGGCGTCTGCTCTCCGCCGCGGCCGTCGAGTTCGCCGCCCACGGGTTCGCCGGCGCCAGCGTCGACCGCATCGCCGCCTCGGCGCGCCTCAACAAGGCGATGATCTACTACCACTTCCGGAGCAAGCGCGCGCTCTACGGAGAGATCCTCCGCGACATGTTCGGCGCCGTCGGCGCCAGGGTGCGAGGCGTCGCTGCCTCTTCCGCCACCCCTGACCAGAAGATCCGCGGGTTCATCGAGGCCATCGCGTTCGAAGCCGACGCGCGTCCGCACTTCCCGCCCATCTGGTTCCGCGAAGTCGCCGATGGCGGGCACCACCTCGACGTCGCCACCGTCCGGCAGATCTCGGCCATCGTCGGGATGCTCGCCGCGATGATCGACGAGGGTGTCCGCGCCCGCCGCTTCCAGCCGATCAATGCGTTCCTCCTCCACGCCGGGATCGTCGGGCCGCTGCTGCTCTTCTTCGCCAGCGGGTCCCTGCGATCGCGGATCGCGCGCGCCGGCGCGAAGAGCCTCGCCCTCGGCCGCCAGGAGGTGATTGCGCACGTGCAGAGAGTCACACTGGGAGTGTTGAGAGGGGAGCTGGGAGACAGGAGACAGGAGACAGGAGACAGGAGACAGGAGCTGGGAGCTGGGAGCTAGGCCGTCATGCCGCGTGAAACGAGAATTCTGTGCTCGATTCCACCGGGCCGCATGAGCGGTGAGCGCGCCGCCAGGCGCGCCCGCCGGAGCGGAGCGGGGCGGCGGGGCCCC
>DATIEW010000737.1:0-9685 GCA_035455585.1 Vicinamibacterales bacterium
GTAGTACCGGCCCTTGTAGCGGAACACCGAGCTTCGCGCCTTGACCGACAGGCCCGGCACGCCCGACAGCATGTTGATGAGCGACTCGGTCAGTCCGTCGGCGAGGTACTCGGTGTCGGCGTGGCCGCTCTCGTTCGTGAATGGGATCACGGCGATGGACCGCATTGTGACCGTGGCGAATGCTGAATTCTGAATGCTGAATGAATGAGAGAAATCGGATCAACTCCCAATCTCCAATTCCCAACGCCCAAGGAGATCAGGCTGATTGCCCTTTCTGGAACTTGAAGAGGTTTCAACGGCGCTCAGCACGTCAGACGCATCGCGTTCCGGCAACCAAGCCCGGAGTCAGGTGCCTTGGGGAGTTGGGAGTGGGCAGTTGGGAGTTGACGGTCTTTCAACGGGCTTCCGAGTGCCGAATGCTGAATGAGGGATCCCCATTCAGCACTCAGCATTCAGCGTTTATCCTCCGACGCCACCGGCGACAGTCAACTTATTGACCACGCGGGTGACGCCAGTGGTCTCCTTCGCGATCGACTCGGCCGCCTGCCGCGCCGGGGGCGAGCCGACTTGTCCGGTGAGCGTCACGACGCCGTCCCGGGTGTCCACGTTCACCGACGCGCTTTTCACCGACTCGTCCAGGAAGTACTTCGATTGGATCTTCGTCGTTATCCACGCGTCGGTGAGTTGCTCGCCCACTCTGGCGCCAGTGTCGCGGATCCGATCCACGACATCGGGACCGGGCTCGGCCGTCGGCGGGCTGACCAGGAGCTCGTCACGGACGCTGACGACGCCGTCCGTGCTGCGCGCAAGCGCCAGGGCTTGGCGCTTCTCCGACTCGCTCTCGACCGCTCCGCGCAGCGTGACCACGCCGTCGGCGGTGTCGACGTTGATGCGCCGCCCTCTCACCTCGTCATCGAGGAAGTACTTGGATTGAATCTTCGCGGTCAGCCACGCGTCGGGCGGGGCGAACGCGTCGGCCCGTTCGCCTTCACGGGTGCCTGAGGTCGCGACCATCTCACCAGCCACGCGCAGCTGATCCTCGACTCGCGCCACGCCGTCGGTCATGCGCGCGATGCGAACGGCATCGTCGCGGTCAGCCTGCGAATCGACGCGGCCGCTGAGCGTGACCACGCCGTCGCTCGTCGTCGTGACGTCGATGTCGAACGGATTGATGTCACGGTTGACGAAGTACTGCGCCTGGATCTTCGTCGTGATCCAGCTCGCGTTCAGGCGCCCTGAGGCAGACCGATCGCCCTCGCGCTCTGTCTGTCCGGCCGCCTCCTGGCCCCCGGGTCGCATTGCGCCAGGATCGGCCGTGCCTCCACCGCCGGCCGAGGCCGTCGACACATGGAGCCGATCCTCTACCTGCGTCACGCCCTCCACCGATCGTGCGAGGCGTACTGCCGTCTGCCTCGTGGCTTCACTCTCCACGGTTCCACGAAGCGTGACTGCACCGTCGCTTGTCGATACGTCGATCCGCGTCTCTCTCATCGTGTCATCGGTGTAGAACTTCGCCTGCACGGCCGTCGTGATACCGACATCGCTCGTGGCCTCGGCATAGGTGTCGGACGTCCGGGCCGTTTCGTCCGCGGACCGGATCCGCTCGCATCCGACGGCTCCGGCAAGCGTCAGCACAGCCAGACCGATGAGCCACCGATTGGCCGGGTAGAGCCTCATCTGTTGCCTCCTTTCACTTCCTCCTCCCGAAGTGTCTGCAAGAACCGTTTCCGCCCGGCCTGTGACGTCCGAGGCATCACAGCAATTGATCAGGCTGACGGCTGGGGCTCGATTCAAGGCTAGAATTCACGGCTGGGATTGAGGCTCTTCCGTTGACCGGGGGAGGGATTCCGAATGGTCCATGCTGTAACGGCCGCGCTCGTACTCGGCGCCCTCAGCACGTCTGGCGACTTTCTGTGGGAGACGCTGCAGCTGCGCCACCGCGTCGTGACCGGACTCGCGCACGGCGCGGTGATCTGCCTCTTCATCGGGCTCGCGGTTGGCGCCCGGGAGCGCAAGCCATTGGCCGGGCTTGCAGCCGGGCCGGTCGTCGGCGTCCTGGCAGCGGGTGGATTTTACATACTCGCGCCGTGGCTCAGGTGGCTTGCGATGCTGCCGGCCTGGATGTTCTTCTGGCTCTGCTTCGCGACTCTGCAGTGGCGGCTCCGCGGCAGAGACTCGATCCGCGCCGCGATCGTACGCGGTCTGCTTGCCGCGGTGCTGTCCGGGCTGGCCTTCTGGTCGATCTCCGGAATCTGGACGGAGCACGCTCCGGGCGGACCCGACTACCTCCGCAACTTCCTCTCGTGGACGTTCGCGTTCCTGCCGGGGTTCGCGGCGCTGTTCGCTGGGAGGCGCGAAATGGGCGATGGGCAACGGGCCATGGGCAATGGAAGATGAGGCCGCCGTTCGCGGCGCTGTTCGCTGGAATGCGTGCTGGACGGGAGACGTAGCAGGTTCTCGCGACCGCCGCCGCTGATGCGCAGGGCTGGTGCTGGGCGGCCGGGGCCCTTGGAGCGAGGCGCCGCACCGCGTAGCCGGAAACCGGGCGGAGCGATTCATCGCGGCGAGTTCCCTCCCTGTGATCCGCGTCGCTCCACGCCATCCGTGGCGCATCGGTGCGCCTGGCATGCGTCGCCCAAACGCATCCGTACTCGCCGCGACGGCGAGCGCAGCGAGAGGACGAGCGAGGACCGGTTTCCCGCCTCGCGGAAGCGGGCCCCGGACGGCCCAGTGCCGGCCTTGCGCATCTGCGGCGGCTCCGAATGTTCCCCGCACCGCGAACCGCGAACCACCGAACGGCGAACCGCGACTGTTACTGCCTCACCAGGAGCGCGTTGAACAGCAGCTTGAACGTGCCGTGGGGCTGCGCGCGCTGGAGGATCTCCGGTCCGTACAGCAGCAGGCGGCCCTTGCCGACGCGTGCCTCGACGGCGATGACGCCGCCGTCGAGGTAGTGCTGCCCCCAGGCCCACCCGCTCCTGAGCGGCGCGGGTCCGTCGAACCAGGCGAGCGCGTGGACGCCTTGCGCGCCAGGCTTCAGCCTGAAGACCGGGCTGTTGTCGAAAAAGAAGTCGGCGCGCTCCGGCATGCCGGCAGCGGCCGGGTGTGACGCGTCCACTCTCGCCGCCACCACCGATCCGGGGACGAAGTACTTCGTCCGCGGCAGCGAGTCGCCGTTCTCGACGAGGTGGTTTTCGATCGGAAGCGCCAGAGCCCGCGACAGGCCGGCCGCCGAGCTGCCGATGGCCACGATGGTGCCACCATTCTCTACGAACTCGCGCAGCCGCGGGATCGTGCCTTCGGCGGTGACCTGACCGAGGTGCGAGCGGTACTCGGCGGGCACATCGTCGGGCGGCGGAGCGCCGCCGCCCCGGCCGCCGCGTCCACCGGCCTCGCCCGACGGGAACGCGCCGTCGGGGAACACGAGCACGTCGTACTTCGCCTCGAGACCGCCGCCATCGAGCTCCTGCGCGAACACGCGCGAGAATGGAAACTCGAACTGCTCCAGGATCCACCGCGTCCAGCCGGACTCCATCGAGCCCCCGTAACGATCCCAGAGGCCAGTACGTGCCGGCCGGAAGCGAACCGCTCCCGGCGGCACCGGCGCCGTCACCGCTGTGAAGCTGACGCCGATCTGCGTGGCAATCTCCTGCAGCTTCGGCAGCGTGGCCTGCCTGGCGGCGACGAAGAACTGCGATCCGTCCGCTGCGTCGATCGCGCTCACGTTTTCGCCTGCGGCGAGCAGACGGTTGACGGCCGTCACCGAGTCGTTGGGCGCTCGGGCGAACGTGTACCCGCTGGTTCCCTGCGCGGTCGTCACACGGCCCGGGGGCGGTTTCGCGTTCCAATCCGTGATCTTCTCGAAGGGACCGGAGAAGGGCTCGAGTATCCGATCGAACTGCACCCCCATCTGAAACGCGAGCGTCCAGCCTGCGTTGTCGTACGGCGGCGTGGGCGGCGCGCCGCTATACGGGAATACGTTGGGGTGATCCTGCGGCTCGAACATGTCGATGACGTGCGGCCGGAACGCCTGAGCGGTGAGGACGACGTACGAGCCGGCGGGGTAGCGCTTGCCGGCGGCGTCGAAGCCGGCCGTGGCACGATGGACGGTGACGTTGACCTCGCGCAGCGCGTTGATGAACTTCGTCGCGGTCAGGAAGTCGGGCTGATCGGACGGGATGATGTAGCCGCGCGGGTCTCGGTGCTCCGGCCGGTGCAGTGCGGCCCAGATCTGCGCGTCGCGCTCGGCGGAGCCGCCCCCGCGTCCGCCTCTGCCTCCTCCCATCTTCTCTTCCACCGCCGCGTACCGCGCCGGCGCCGGCGTCCACGTGTCCTGCGACCCGCGCTCGATTGCCCGCCGGCCCATTCTGTAGATGTTGTAGAGCAGGTGCTCCCGGTTGCGTGCCGCGTAGTCGATGACCGCCCGGTTGAACGAGATGGAGTAGTCGATCGATTGCCGGAACCGCCATTCCTGGGGCGCGATTGGATAGGCAAGGTCGCGGCTGGGCAGCTGCCGCGACAGCACGAGCGGAATGCGCATCGGCGTCGGATTGCCGATCGTCTCGGTCAGGATCGCGATGATGTTGTGGAAGTTGCCGGTGTTCCGGATCCCGCCGTTCCACCAGCCGTCGTACGGCCCCCCCGCGGCCATCGTCGCGCCCGGCTTGCCTTCCGCGGCCAGCCGCTGGTGCATGTGCGTGCCGAGCGCCTGCAGCCCGAGGATGAGCAGCGGGTCCAGGTTGTAGTTGTACGGATCGCGCTGGGGCGACGACCAGACGACCGTTCCCGCCGGGCCGCTCTGATGATGGTTGTAGAGGATCTGCGGCATCCAGTCGTGGTAGAGCGCCCGGTTGATGTTCTCGGTCTCGGCCTGCGTGGACGCGAAGAAGTCGCGGTTGTTGTCGTGCCCGATGTACTTCTGGTACAGGCGGGGGAGGCCGCCCGTCGAGCGCTTCAGCGGATCCGGGTTCCGCATGTACCAGTCCGCGACGAGATCGTTGCCGTCTGGATTGGCGTGCACGAAGAGGATGATGCACTCGTCGAGAAACCTCATCGTCTCTTCGTCCGACCGGCTGGCCATCTGGTAGACCATCTCGGCGAGCTGCTGCGCCCCGAGGGTCTCGGTTGCGTGCAGCCCGCCATCGATCCACACGACGGCCCTGCCCGTCCGGGCGAGCGCGCGCGCCTCCTCCTCGCTCACACCTTCCGCAAAGGCCAGACGGCGGGAGATGTTCCGGTACTTCTCGAGGTTCCTGTGGTTCTCCGGCGAGGTCACGACGACCATCAGATGGGGCCGCCCCTCGGCAGTCCGGCCGATCTCGCGAACCACCAGACGGTCGGATTCGGCATCCAGCTTGTGCCAGTAGGCCGAGATCTGCGCGTAATTGGCGAGCTGATAGTCGTCGCCGAAGTTGAACCCCAGGTGCTCCTTCGGCGTCGTGATGCGGGTCTGCGCGGCGGGCGACGGGAGCACCGCGGCCGCGAGCAGAGCGATCAGGAGGATGCGGGTCTGTCGTGCCATGCCGGGAGTATACGGCTGGAGTGGGGAGTTGGAGAACCGGAGGAGCGCGAAGGGCACGGGGTTGTCAGGCAACGGAGAAGGGCGGAGGGCACGGAGTTCTCAACCACGGAGGCACGGAGGGCACGAGGGGTTAGCTTTCCGGCCCTGCGAGCCCTCCGTCTACTCCGTCGGAGAGCGCAGCGTGTCCAGCGCCTCCAGCACCTCGTCGATGTCCGCCTCCGTGTGCGCGGCGTTGATCTGGAAGCGGATCGTCTCGTCGCCGCGCGGAACGACGGGGAACGTCAGGCCCACGGCGAGGATGCCGCGGTCGAAGAGGCCGCGGACCATCGCGCGGGTGCGCGCGGTGTCGCGCACCAGCAGCGGCACCACCGGGTGCGGGCCGGGAATTGATTCGAACCCGAGTGATGCAAGCCCCTGTCGGAACTGATCCGTGCGCCCTTTCAGGTGTGCCAGCCGTTGCCGCCCCTCCGCGCCGTCGGCGACGTCGACGGCCGCAATCGCCGCAGCGCAGTCGGCAGCGCCGAGAGGGTTCGTGTAGATGTAGGTGTCCGCCTTCTGCCGCGCGGCTTCGATCAGCTCCGCGCTCCCGGCCACGAATCCGCCGTTGACCCCGAACGCCTTCCCGAACGTGCCGACGAACACGTCGACGCGGGTGCCGCAATGCTCTTCGGTTCCGCGTCCGGTCGGGCCGTACGCGGCGACCCCGTGCGAGTCGTCCATTACCGTGATCGCCCCGTCGGGGAACCGGCTGTCGTGCTCACCTGCCAGCCGCACGATCTGGTCCACGGGCGCGTTGTCCCCGCGCATGCTGAAGATGCCGTCGAAGATGACGATCACGCGCCCCGTGCCGTCGGGCACGCGCTCGAGGTGCGCCCCGAGATCGGCCATGTCGTTGTGTTTGAAGATCGCTCGCTGCGACGAGGGGACGTTGGCGATGCGCATCGCACGGATGATGCAGTTGTGGTTCAGCTCGTCGCCAATCCAGAAGGTGTCGGGGCCCGCCAGCGTGATGGCCAGTCCGAGGACGCTCGTGTAGGCCGAGTTGAAGATTCTCGCGGCCGGCCGATCGACGAAGCGCGCGATCCGGTCCTCCAGCCTGGCGTGCGGCTCGAACGTGCCATCGATGAACCGCACGGCGCCCGGCCCGGCCCCGAACGCGTGCGTCGCGGCATCGGCTGCCGCGAGCACGGAGGGGTGCATCGACAGCGACAGGTAGCTGTTGCTGTTCATCCGCAGGAACTCGCGATCGCTGCCGCGCAGCCGGAACCGCGGGCCGCGGCCACCGGCCGGCGGCACATAGCCGACGATCACCCGCTCGGGTGCTTTCGCGCGTCCCTCCGCTTCGAGCTTCTTGACGTCCGCGACGAGCGCGGCATTCAGCCTCTCCATCGACATGGCCGACAAGCGTAGCGCGGAGGAGGCGGGTGGGTCCAATGTCCAGGTTGCCGGTACTCCGGCGGTGTCTGACGAATTGTCCACAGGTCAACCATGGGACCTGGGAGAGGGCCATCGATGGTGTCGTGTAATTTCGACCGGCCGCCGGCTCATGCGCGAGCCTGCGTGCCCGCATATCGGCCGATCGCACGGGCGTTCGACCTGGCGCGCGGTTTGCTCTGCTGCGGTCAGGAGGGTCGCATGGAGATCGATGGCGACACCAGCCTGTGCTTTCTGGACGCATCCAGGGTTCAGACCCCCGGCGGGGCGCTTGCCCGCATGAACGTGTGCGGGCCAGAAGGTGAGAACGTTGGATGTGTTGACGGCGTTCTGATTGACTGTGCTCTCGGCCGTGTCCGCTATCTCCTGGTCGGATCTGCCCAACAACCCCGACACGATCACTACCTGGTCCCCGCCGACGGAGCCGTTCGTGTCGAGGGCGGGACCCTGCGGCTGGAGTCGCGTACGGCGCTCCTGCCGGGCGAGGGGATCGACATCCACTCGGTGCGTCCATTCAACGACGACGACTTGCTCTCGGTGCTGTTCGCGTCGCGCGCCGCTTGACGATCGTTGCGGGCCGGTTCAGACTCCCGCCTTCCCTTAGGCTGTATAATCGCGGTCCCTTGGACCGGCGCACGCCGCACGCGGGCGTTGAAACCTGCCGCAGGCTGTCGCCGCGAGAGGATTCCCATACGCCGGGAGGCGCGAGATGCGGCCACACCCACCCAAGTCCACCCTTGTCTTTCTAGCGCTGCTCGCGGTTCTGGCTGCGGCCGGCGTGCTGCGGGGCGGCGCGCAGGCTCCGGCGCTGCCGCAATCGGTTGCGGCCGCGCTGGACGAACTGGCGCAAGCCGAGTTCGTCAAGGACGGCACCGGCGGCGCGACGGTGGCTGCGGTGAAAGGCGGCGTGGTGGTCTGGGCGAACGCGTACGGGCTCGCCGACATCGGCGCGAAGCGGCCCGCGACGACAGACACGGTCTATCGCATCGGCTCGATTACGAAGCCGTTTACGGCGCTCATGCTCCTCCAGCTCGTCGAACGGGGCCGCGTCAGGCTGAGCGATCCGGTCGGCCGCTACTTTCCAGAGATCGCGCGCGTTGCCGGAAGGCCGCCGGGCTCCCCTCCGATTACCCTGCTGCAGCTTGCCACGATGACCGCCGGGCTGGCTCGCGAGCCGGAGGATCTCCCGACCTTCCTCGTCGGGCCCGTTGAGCGCTGGGAAGAGGTCGTGCTGAAGGCGCTCGAACGCACGAAGTACGCTCACGAGCCGGGGACGCGCTACCTCTACTCGAACATCGGCTACGCGATCCTGGGTCTGGCGCTCGGCCGCGCCGCCGGCCGGCCCTACGTGGAGTACGTACGCGAGCAGATCATCCAGCCCCTGGGCATGACGCACACGGACTTCCTGCCCACCCCGCAAATCCGGCCGCTACTGGCGAACGGGTACGACATCAGGCAGGGCAAACCGGACGGCGACCAGGCTGCGCGCGAGCACGACGGCCGCGGATACAAGGTGCCGAACGGCGCCTTGTACACGACCGCAGCGGATCTGGCAAAGTACGTGGCGTTGATGCTCGGCGAGGGACCGGAGTCGGTCCTCCCGCGCGCGGCGATCGCCGACAACCTGACGCGAGTGGCGTCGGCGACCGGCGGGCTGACGTCCGGCTACGGGATCGGCTTCCAGGTCCAGCGCCGCGGCGAGCTCGTGACGTACGGGCATGGCGGATCGGTTGCCGGCTACCGGGCCCAGATTCTGTACCACCCGCAGTCGAAGTCGGGCGTGATCGTGCTGCGGAACGTCGGCGGCGGCTCGTTCAACCCTTCGGCGCTCGCCCAGCGCATGCTCGCCACTCTCGTCCACTAGCTGGCTCACGAACGCCCGGCCCACGGATCTTCATTCGCGCGGGCGGACGTGCGGGACTGCCGTCACCGCTCCGCCCATGTCCGATCGAACTCCGCGTAGCTGACGAACGTCGCGCGCTCGAAAGCCTCGCTGAACGGCATTCCCTGCCCGACGTACGACAGCAGGTTGAGCACGCCGGTCAGGCCAGCCAGATCGACCAGCGCGTGCGCGGCGAGCGCGCTCTGCGTGTACGCGAGACGCGCCTGTCGGGCATCGAGTCCGTCGAACGTGTCCTCGAGTCGCGCGAGCGGAATCAGCCCGCGGCCGGGGTCGTGCCCCCCCGACGTCGTGGCGGGCACATCGCGCGCATTTCCTCGCGCTCCCGGCTCGAAGTACTGCGCCAGCCCCTCGTTCAGCCACTGCGGAACGCCGCGTGGGGCGAGGCTCCGGACGAGCGCGTGCGTGAACTCGTGCGCGAGCACGCGCTCCAGCTCACCCGGACTATCGAAGGCGCCGCGCATCGGTACGCGGATCCGGCCGTCGAACGCGGCCACGGCCCACGACGGTGATTGCGTGATGTCGCGAAACTGCTCGTTGGTGTAGAGAACGACGGTAACGATGCCGTTGGGGTAGGCGCCGAGGGCGGTTCCTATCCTCCAGTACGTGGCCTCGAGCAGGGCGATGGCGCGGGCCGCCACCTCTTCTTCCCGCGGGCCCTCGAACAGGATCGTGAAATGATCGCCGAAGCGCTGTGCGAACCGTTGGTGCAGCTCCGCTTCGCGCCGCCACGCGTCGACGCGGCCGCCGAGGAACGCATCGTCCGGGGCGTGGATGAGCGCCAGCTCGTACGCGTGGATGGCGCCGGCCAGATCGCCTTCGCTGTAGAG